>CANDBZ010000030.1 GCA_947383095.1 uncultured Clostridia bacterium
AAGCTTTTTTGCGACCTTGAGCACGCCTTTCATTTGCGGGATGCTCTTCTTTGGACGCGCGACCCTTGCGCCTATGCCCTTTGCGCAATCCATAGCGGAGCCGCCGCCCAACGCGACGATAACGTCGCAGCCGTTATCCTTATACATTTTCAAGCCGTCTTCGATATTGCCGATGGTGGGATTGGGAACTACGTCGTAATAAACGCACCCCTTCATCCCCTCCGCCTCGCACGCGGCAAGGATCGGATCCGCCATACCGAGCTTGTACAAACCGCCGTCGGTGACGATAAGTATGCTCTTAAATCCTCTGTCCTTGAGGAACCTCGGGAGCTGCTTCACTGTGCCTGCGCCGGACAGCGTAGCCTTCGTCTGATTCCAAGGAAGGAACCACATTGCGCACCACATCGTCTTTTGAAAAACCCTGCAACCCGCCTTATAAAAAACGTTCATATGACCTCCTGCCGCCCGCACGCGAGCGCGCTTGTTTCATTGGATAAAGATATATTAGCACTCTATTTGACAAATGTCAAAATATCTCGGCAAACTGCCTTGTTGTTTTGTTCACGCTTGACTATGAGCGAGCAATATACTATACTCAATACAATGAATGAATTTGGGAGGATTCAATAATGGCAAAAGTAAAATGCCCCAGCTGCAATCAAATATTTGAAGCGACGGACGCCACGCCTCAAATGAGCTGCCCCTATTGCGGTAAAACCTATAACAACCCGTACTACGACGCGTCGGCAAAATCTCAACTGCCCGCGCCCGTATCGAAAACGACCTCGACTATGCCCTCTCCCCAAGGCTCTGTCATGAAAAGAGGCGACAGCAAATTTACCGGCGGACTCGGCAGTCTGATCGGCCTTCGCATAGCAAACTTCTTCATTCTTATCTTCACACTGTTCCTCGGCACTCCGCTTGTGATCTGTCGCAGCTACCGTTGGCATGTGCAGCATCAGATAATAGACGGATATAAGCTGGTTTTCGACGGCAAAGCGGGTCAGTTGTTCGGTCAATGGATAAAATGGATGCTGCTTTCGCTCATAACTATCGGTATTTACGGCTTCTGGGTGCCGATAAAAAAACAAAAATGGATAACGGAACACACTCATTTGGAAGTTGCATAAGACTATCGAAATAAAAGCTCCGCAAAATTGCGGAGCTTTTTCATGCGTTTTACGCCTCTATTTCGTCTATAAGCTTCAAGACCTGCTCACCGTATTTCTTCTTGCGTTTTGCAAGAAAAGCCTTATAGATAAATACGTTAGCCGTGATCAACGCTATGCCGACGCATCCCACGACAACGCCTACCGCCATAAGACCTTTTGCAATGACGCCGAGGCAGATGCACATACCCACGCCCAGCACGAGCGTACCGAACACGCCGAGCACATACGCCAACGCCCGCGGAGGAGTGTGTACTTTGTCGTCAAGCCTTTTAAGCTCGTCGTATTTTGTGGCTTCCTTCGCCGTATAAGCGTCTTTCAAATTATTTATCTTATCCGATTGTTGCTGTTTAGTCATATAGATGACCTCCTTTACTTTATGCTCATATAGTACGCGCTCATTATGAACAAACGGATAATTTACGGTAATCGGCAGGTAATAATAATGTAAAATAAATGTTAATACACGCAAATTACGGCGTTAAAGCCTGCATTGCGCAAAAAGCCGCCGTCCATCAGTCTTTTTTATCGCAGTCCTCGCGAAGCTCGTCCGTAAGACGAACGATGCTTTCCCCGTATTTTTTCTTGCCTCTCTCAAACAAAAACTGATAAACGGGATAAGCGAGGATCATCACCGCCATACCGAACAAGCCCACTATAACCCCGCCGACGATTTGCTTCCAATGCAGGCACATGGACATGCCCGCGCCCATTATGAGCGTGCCGACGATACCGATGCATACGGCGACGCATTTAGGCAAAGCCTTCGCTTTTTTGTGCATAGCTTTTATAGCGGCTATTTTCGCGTCGTGTTCGTCTTGTGGCAGATATTGCCTGCGTATGCTTTCTATCCAACGCTTTTCCTCGCTGTCCGGCGCGGAATAGCTGTAGTCGAATTTCTCGTTGTTTTTATTGTTCTCGTCCACTCTTTTCCCTCCTTATCCTTACCAGCAATACGCTCGCTCTTATACACATAAATATACTGCCCAACATCACTATGCCGCAAATCACGCCTCCGGTGGCGATATTTGCGTGCGGCATGCCCTCTCCGCCGAAAGTGCTGATAAGCGCGGTTTGCAACGCGAGAACGGATACCATCGCGTCCGCCAAATTTATATTTCTTATCGCCTGCGTCACAAGCCCCGATCTATGCTTATAGCTCCTCACCAGATTGACTACGGCGGCTATGATTTTATAAAACGCATACGCGGCATAGAAATATATCAACACGCCCGCATAGCGAAAGGCGTTACCTCTCGTCTCAATTACGAGTATCACCAGCGGCGTATGCAACAAGAACAACGCCGCTCCGCTTATGAGATATGTCAACGCGCCGTGCAGCTCGGCGTTTTCCTCCCGTCTCTTCGCGTTGCCGAAACCGAGCAATAGACCGATCTTGGAGGCCAACAGCAGCGTATAGTATCCTCCGAGCGCAATATTCCACGTTGACTTATACACTATCGCCAACACCCCGTTGTATACGGCAAACAGCAGCGTCGCCGCCAAGGATATCGCCAAAAACAATGCCGCTCTGTTGCCGCTGTCCTTGAGCACTCGCGCAAGGTTGGGATATTTTCTGGACAGCCTCTCAATGAACGCGTCTATCATAGGTCCTGATCCACCCGCAGCTTCACTGAAAACACGCTGCCCTGACAGAGCTCGCTTTCGACGGAGATCTCTCCGCCGAGCAGATCTATGACTCTTTTGACTATTGCAAGCCCGAGCCCGTTTCCCTCCTGCGCATGAGACGTGTCACCCTGATAAAACCTGTCGAATATGCGTTTGCCCGTCTCGGGAGACATGCCGCATCCGAAGTCGCGCACGCTCACGACGGCATAACCGTTTTTTTCTTGCAAGGATATTATTATATCGCCGCCCTCGTCTGAAAACTTGATCGCGTTTGACAGCAGGTTGTTCCATATAAGCTCGAGATAACCGTACGACGACACGACGCTTACGTCGTCAAGCTCGCATACGGGCTGTAGATTTTTGCCGTCTATTACGTCCTCGAACGCGAGCACGGTGTTTATAAGCATTTCCTTGAGGTCAATAGGCGCAAATTCGGGCTTAAGCTGTTGATTTTCCAGCTTGTTGAGGTTCAATATATTTGTGACGAGCGTAGACATACGCTTGGACGCCGACTCTATTTCTCCCAAATACCTGTCCCTCGTCTCTTCGGGCAAATTCTTGTCCCTCAACGCATGCGAATAATTTTGCAATATGGCAAGCGGAGTTTTGAGCTCATGCGAGACGTTTGACACAAAATCCGTTTTCATTTCCTCGGCCTTCGAAAGCTGCTTCGCCATATCGTTTATATCCTCCATAATGAGGTCGTATTGGTCGTAACGCTTGTAAGTATGCCTAGGGGTGAGCCTGACGCTGAACTCTCCCTGCGCGATCTCCTTTGTCGCCTGAAGAATTTTTTCCACGGGCTGTTCCACCGTATATTTGCGCCGTATCATATCCACTACGGCGCAGACGAGCGCAAGCGAAAATATAACGCACGTTATCACGATTATCGTGACGGTTTCGTCCGTCGTTTTGTTCACCGCGTCGTATACCAAAACAGACCCCGTCGCCACCGCGGCGACAAGGAAAAACATAGAAAAATAGCTCCACATCGACCTTTGAAATTTCATTTCAACACCGCCTTGTAGCCCAGACCGTGCACGGTGACGATCTCGAAGCCGTCGCAAACGGAAGTCTTTTCACGCAGACGGGCAAGATATACGTCCACCGTACGGGACATTGCGGAGCTGTTGAAATCCCAAAACTCGTCCATGAGCTGCGACCTTGTGAAGGTACGCTTGGGATACGATAAAAATTTGTACAGCAGGTCGAATTCGCGCACGGTCAGTTTAAGCTCCTCGCCGTCCACGTAAGCCATATGCTCCTGCCTGTCCATGACGAGATTGCCCACTCTTATCTCATTGCTTTCTTCAATCTGCGAGCGTCTTAATATCGCCGCCACGCGCAGCATAAGCACGTCCATATCAAAGGGCTTCACAAGATATTCGTCGATACCGAGCTTATAGCCGAGCAGCTGCGAGGTCTTATCGTCCTTTGCGGTGAGAAACAGTATGGGAGTAGCGCTGTCCGCAAGTCTTATCCTCTGCACAAGCTCGAAGCCGTCCATGTTTGGCATCATGATATCGCTTATGACCAATGCAAATTTGCCGTTGCCGAAAGTGCGCAACGCCTCATTCCCGTCAAAGCAGGCGGTGGGCTTATATCCGTTGTCCGAAAGATATGCGCAGATCAACTGATTTAACGCCTTATCGTCTTCAACCACCAAAATATTTTGCATGTTTCACCTCACAGTAAAAATCTTTGCACATGCGTTTAACGGCTTTATGCAATTTTTGTAACAGTTTTGTAAATTTATACTATTGTAAATGCAAATTCACAAATTGTAAACGCTTTATAAGCGAAGTCCGCGAGAGCGCGCATCTTTGACGAAGATAACGGGATTTTTGCAATAATACCCGCCGCACTAAAAAGCCGCCCTTGAATACAAGGGCGGCCCTATTTTGTTTTGCCTGATTACTTCAACTCGGAGAAGTATTTGATCGTGCGCACCATCTGGCTGGTGTAGCTATTTTCGTTGTCGTACCAGGACACGACCTGAACTTGAGTATTGCCGTCCTCCATGGGAGCGACCATCGTTTGGGTTGCGTCGAAGATAGAGCCAAATCTGCTGCCGATGATGTCGCTGGACACGATCTCATCCGTGTTATAGCCAAAGGACTCGGTCGCGGCGGCCTTCATAGCGGCGTTGATGCCCTCTTTGGTTGCCTGTCCCTTAACGACCGCGACGAGGATAGTCGTGGATCCCGTGGGAGTGGGAACGCGCTGCGCGGAGCCGATAAGCTTGCCGTTGAGCTCGGGGATGACAAGACCGATCGCCTTTGCCGCGCCCGTGCTGTTGGGGACGATATTGCACGCGGCCGCTCTCGAGCGACGCAGGTCGCCCTTTCTTTGAGGACCGTCGAGAGGCATCTGGTCGCCGGTGTACGCGTGCACCGTGGTCATGATACCGGACATGATGGGCATATAATCGTTGAGCGCTTTCGCCATAGGCGCGAGGCAGTTGGTCGTGCAGCTTGCGGCGGAAATAATGTTGTCGCTTGCCTTCAACGTCTTGTGGTTGACGTTGAAAACGATTGTGGGCAGGTCGTTGCCCGCGGGTGCGGAAATGACGACCTTGCGCGCGCCTGCGTCGATATGAGCTTGAGCCTTCGCCTTCGAGGTGTAGAAGCCCGTGCACTCGAGCACGACGTCGACGCCGAGCTTGCCCCAGGGAAGCTCCGCAGCCTTTGCCTTTGCATATATCGTGATCTTCTTACCGTCCACGACGATGTATCCGTCTTCCTTGACGGTGCCGTCCTCGTTGAGCACGGCTTCGCAGCTCTCCACAGTGTGGTCGAGTGCATAGTTGCCTTGAGTTGAATCGTACTTCAACAGATGAGCAAGCATCTTGGGGCTTGTCAGATCGTTGATAGCGACGATCTCATAGCCCTCCGCGCCAAACATCTGTCTGAATGCGAGACGGCCGATACGTCCGAAACCGTTGATAGCGACTTTTACGTTTGCCATAATTTTTATTCCTCCAAAAGGTTATCTTTGTTGCGACCTCGCAAGGTCGTGATTATTTTACAATTATTATAAAAAATAAGCAAGCGGTTTTTATAATTTTACATTTTCCTCATGATAATTAAACGCGCTTTAACCGTTATATGCCGCGACTCGCGCAAATGCCCGTCCGAAATGCGAAAACCCTTTTAATCCGCTAAAAACGCAATGCGCCCGTAAACGCCTATGCTCAAAAAATCTATTAGCCAGGCGAACGGAAACAGCGCTATGCACAGCATGCCGAACATGAGCGTCGACGTATTACGCGTCTCGAAAAAGCGGAAAATGCGATAGACCGATGCCAAAAGCCATCCGAAAAACAATTCGAAGCTCAATTTCTGCCACAAACGGAGTCTGTCGAATTTGCCCGTGAGCGTCAGCTTTTCGTCGAGATTTGGTTCAACCGGTATGACGACGGTGAATGTGCTTCCCTTCCCCTTTTTGCTTGTCACATAAATATTGCCGCCGTGCTCGCGCACTATTTCTTTGGTGATATAAAGCCCCAAGCCGTTGCTCGTATGGTCGGCGCGAGTTTTATCCTCCGTATAAAATTGGTCGAAGATAAACGGCAGGCTTTCTTTTGCTATGCCCTGTCCCTGATCCTTTATGCGAATTCGTATAGTCTTCGCCCACAGCTTGAACGACACCTTGATCGTCGTGCCCGCCGACGAATACTTTATAGCGTTCGTGACAAGGTTTTGAAGCACTCTGCCAAACTGATAAACATTGACCCTTATCTGCGCGTTCGGCGCTTTCTTTATCTTGAGCTTGATGCCTTTCTTTTCCGCAAACGGCACAAGTCTCTCCAGCGCGCCCGCAAAATAAGTGCGCGCGTTGCGCAGGGTTTTTCTCTCCGGCTCGTTTTCTAACGACGCGTGCGATTCCTCGACAAGCGACATGACCATCTCGTTCATCTGCTCGGTCTTTTGCATGATGAGCGTAGGATAGTCCTTATCGTCCATGCCGTCGCTCATGCTCTCGACATAACCCGATATAATCGCGAGCGGCGTTTTCATATCGTGCGCGACGGACGCTATAGCCATATTGTTTCGGCGCGCGCTGTCGATCTCGATATCCTTGTTTTTGACAAGCGTCAGACGCAGCGTTTCGAGACGCTTGTTTATCGCGCGGTATACGCCCGTTCCCTCCTGCTTGATGGGCTCGTATATGTTTCCCTCTTGCAGCTTCATGAGATTGGCTTCTATTTTGGGCAGTTTGTTTTTCGGCATAATTTATAGTTTATTCCCTCAAAACGTCGGTTTAAAACCGGTTTTCGTCAATTTTGAAATTTATATCCCAAGCCCCAAATGGTGACGATGCTGTTTACTCCCACCTTTGAGAGCTTGTCGCGCAGACGCGCGATGGTGACCGCAACGGTGTTTTCGTCTATGTATTCTTCAATGCCCCAAACCTCGTCTATAAGCTTTTGCTTGGGAATGATCTGATTTTCGTTTAGCGTAAGATAATCGAGAATCTTGAACTCCTTCGCGGTCAGGCTCAACGTTTCATCGCCATATTTTGCCTCGTATCTTTCAGACGAAACGGTCAGGTTGCCGTATCTGCGCGTGCCTTTGTTTTTATTGGAATTGAATTCATAATACCTGCGCAGCTGCGCGTCGACGCGCATAACCATTTCCTTGAAGGAAAAGGGCTTGGTCATGTAGTCGTCCGCCCCGAGCGCGAACATTCTCTCCTTATCCTCCTCCGCGACTTTTGCCGTGACGACGATGATGGGGATATCCATTGTCTTGCGGAGGCTGTCGCACACGTCGTATCCGTCTATGACAGGCATCATTATATCGAGCAGACAGAGGTCGGGCGACATCTTTTCCGCGATATCCAGCGCTTGAGCGCCGTCAAACGCCTGATACACGGTGTGCCCGTCCTTCAACAGATAGTTGCGCATCATATCGGAGATTTCTACGTTGTCCTCCGCAATCAAAATCTTTCTCATAAGCACCTCAAAGACATTATAAACTCATTCCGCCTCAATTTCAATCAATTTGTTTTCCGCGGCCTCCGCTCTTGCAAAATAGCGGGCGTACGCCTTTTTGCAATACCATCCGTGCTTGACGGGCTGCGGCTCGCCGGCGTATTCCAGATCATATCTGCCGTTAACGCGCCAGCCGTTGAGCAGCGCGATATCGAACGCGTCGACAGGACAGTTGAAGGAGCACCTTGCGCACATAAGGCAATCCCCCTTAAAGCGGAATTTGCCGTTTTTCATTTCTATATTGCCGACGGGACAGTTTTTCGCGCAGGCTCCGCACTGCGTGCATTTATCCTTGTTCACCTTGAAAAGCCTGCCGTTGACCCTCATCGCAGGGTGCTCTATGCGCATGATACACGCTGCCAGATGTCCGAAAGGCACGCCCTTGAGCATGTGCTCCTTTCCCTCGAGTACGGCTTTCGCCTCTAACGGCGCAAGCGTCCGCGCCGCCCTCCACATGCGCGCGACCACGTCGTCCGCATGGCGGAAGATCATATTATAGGGCATGATATAGTGGTATTCGGCAAACTGTTTATAACCCTTTTTCTTGAGGATAGACCGCATTTTATATGAGGAAATGTTGTTGATCTTAAGCGGCTCTCCTGACGACTTTACCACGAAATAGCGTTTTGACGTCTCCGCTCTTTTCAACGCGCGCGCCAGATCCAACATGATCTTGGGCGCATTGAATGCATGTATGGGATAGGCGAAGCCCACATACTCGTATCCGTTTGGATCGGGCAGATCCTCAAATCCCGCCTTGACTTTATAGAGCGTGGTTTCAACTCCGTTCTTTTCAAATGCGTCCTTATACAGTCCGCATATCTTCATTGTGTTGCCCGTGCCGGAAAACACGTAAATGATCGCTTTGTTCATATTCCGCCTCATATCTTCTCATACTTCGCATTGTGGTCTTTATCGAAATAATACACGCAATCCTCTCCCTTGGCGTGCGTGTCATACCACACCTGCGCGTAAAACGGCATGAATTTTGAAAGCCTGTCATAATCCCACGGCTGCGGTTGGCAACACTCCGGACACCAATGCCCTGCTTTTAGCACTGTATAAGGCGACGCGAAGAAACGGTGGCCGTCGTGGCACTCCCACTCCAGCTTGGTATACAAGTCCCCCTTCGTCATGCTCTCCGACACGCATTTGCCGCCTCTGAACGCCGCCGCTTCGCGCATGTCGCATATATCGAGCTCGCAGTCGGGCTTTGACTCGTCATAACCGTGGTTGAGCCTGTAGCCCGATTCTTCTACCAAGCTTATGTCGCGCATCTTATCGTAATCGATATCGCCGTCGGCAAGCTGTCCCTTGGCAAGCACGGGATAATTCTCCCAGGACGTAGGCATACACGTCAGATTGTCTCTGCTGCCGAAAAACGCTTTTACCCTGCCTTGCTGATTTGTGTTCACCCATCGGCGTGGCGCGTTTTCATCCTTGAGCAGCCTTTCTATGGCAAGCTTCGAGATGAGCTTGGCGGGGAAGATCTTTGCAATCTGATAGTAGCTGTGCTTGTGCAGGATCTCCTGCCAATAGTCCTTTATATCCTCCTTCTGAAAGTCGAAATAATCGTTTAAAGCGTCGCTGTCCTCAAACCACATGCAGTGGAAATTCCGCAAGGAATTCCATTGCGGCTTCATAAACTTCTCTGTAGAGCCGCCGATGATTTTAAACCCTTCGTCAAACGTGTCGTAGCCCGTCACGCGATTGCGCGCGCCGCCGCCTATGTTGTAGCATTTAAACCAAAATTTTTCGTCCAATTCTCCCGCGGCGTCTTTTGCCACGAGGTTTTTCAGTAAGAGTCCGCTGTCTCTTGCCGTCACCCACTCTATAGGCGCGTTGAAACATGTGTGAAACATAAGGCCGTCTTTCATGTTGTTGGTGAGCATTCTGTTGTGCAGCATGCCCGTCTGACGCAATACTGCCCAATGCCGCAGATCGCTGTCCAGCACATATCTTTCGCCTTTAATCTTGCTTGCGGAATACTCGTCGTATACGCTTGATATAAGCGGGTCGCCCACCCGTCCCCACGGGTGCTTATAATTGCGGTTGCCGTAAATTGCGACCGTGGAAATATGCACGAGCTTGGGCTGATTTCCCTCGATCTCGCTTATGCAGTCGACAATGTTCATGGTGCCGATGCGGTTGCACTCGTCCGTTTCTTTGGGATGATGGTCGGCAAGAGGAGGGATGACCGCCGCCAGGTGCAGCACGTAATCGCTGTCCTTAACAAGCGCGCGGCATTTTGCCTTATCGGCTATATTGCCGAATATGATCTCCAGCTTGTCGCCGTACCTTCTGCGGCACGCGCGCGCGAATTTGCGCTCTCTGTGCTCGTTGAGCAACAAAATTTTCACCTTTTGGACGCAATCGAGCTCCATAAGCTGGCGAAGCGTCTCCATGCCCATATTACCGCTTGCTCCCGTCAATGCGACTGTTTTTTTCATAAGCTTTCTCCTTTGCAAGCTTATCATCTCACTCTGTCCTTGCAAAATTCGCAAATATTTCTTACAAAATCCTTACAATTAAAAAGGGCAGTCCGTCAGGACTGCCCTTAAAGCTCCGATCGCGTCTCTATTGCATGACTTCTATATCTTTGATGTTTATTTCATTACCCGTGACGAGATAGGTATTCGTACTGCCGCAATGCGGGCATTGCTTTGCGTACGCGGTGGTTTTATAAGTCTCTTCGCAGTCCTGACAGTATGACAGGGCCTCGAGCACAACGAGCTCAAGCTGCGCGTCCTGCAAATATTTGGTCTTTTTCTTGGACCATTCAAAGCAGTCCGTAAACAGCTCCGGCACGACGGAGGAAACCTCGCCGACTTCAACCGTCAGCTTGGTCACCTTTTCGACTTTATTCTCTTCCGCCACCTTTTCGACCTGTTCTATGACGCGGACGACTATACCGAGCTCATGCATTTTGCGAATTTCCCGTATTCGGATTTTTTTTGCGGAATTCCTTTGTCGCTTTCTTATACGCGCGGCGTTTCTTGGCAAGATCCCTTGCCTCCAAGGTGCCTGCGTGAGCTATGATCTTGAAGCTGCGCTTGACCGCGTATTTGAAAAGCCCGCCGATCTTCTGCTCGCCCGCGACCATCTTCGAATGCTCCGGATGGTCTCTGACGAGATGGATAGCGTCAAATTGACATTTCGTCGTGCAAAGGCCGCAGCCTATGCACTTGTTGGGATCGACATACGACGCGCCGCAGCCGAGGCAACGGTTGGTCTCTATCTTGACCTGCTCCTCCGTGAGCGTCTTGTGCGCGTCCTCAAAGGAATTCTTGAAGTCGATGCTCTCGTCCATGCCGGCTTCCTGTCTGCCCGCGGTGTCATAGGACGGATACTTGAGATCGTCCTTATTGAGAGTCGTATACTGTCTTCTGTCTCTGCCGATAGTCATATGGGCGTTGGGACGCACGTGACGGTGCAGACTTTCCGCAGCCTCGTGACCCGCGGCAATAGCGTCAATGACAAATCTCGGTCCCGTGTAAACGTCGCCGCCGACAAAGATATCCGGATCCGCGGTCTGATAGGTAAACTTATCCGCGACGGGATAGTTCCCGTGCCAGAACTCGACCTTGGTGCCCTCGAGCAGCTTGCCCCACTCTATGGTCTGACCGATTGCAAACACGATCTTGTCCGCCTTGACCTCTATCGTTTCCTCCTCGTCGTACACGGGAGCAAACTTCTCCGTCTCGGGATCTATCGTACGCAGACATCTCTTGAACACTATCCCCGTGACCTCGCCGTTTTCGCCGACAAGCACTTCCTTGGGGCCCCAAGACGTATTGATTGTGACGTTCTCCTCGATCGCTTCCATTATTTCCTCGTCGTTCGCGGGCATTTCCTCTTTGGTCTCGAGGCAGAACATATTCACGGAGCTTGCGCCCAGACGGTGCGCGTTCCTCGCGCAGTCGATCGCGACGTTGCCGCCGCCGACGACCACCACGTCGCCCTTGAATTCCGCTCTGTTTTCAAAGGAATCGCGCAGATATTCGACGGCTATTTCAGTGCCCTTTGCGTCGTCGTTCTTCACGCCGGGACGTTTGCCGCCCTGGCATCCTATTGCGATATAGAACGCTTTATAACCCTGCTGCTTGAGCTCGTCGATAGTAACGTCTTTGCCGACCTCTACGCCGCACTTGATCTCTGCTCCGAGCTGTCTTATCACGTCGATCTCCGCTTCTATCACGTCCTTTTCCAGTTTATAGCCGGGGATACCGTAGGTCAGCATACCGCCCGCAACGGGATTTTTCTCAAAGACTGTTGGCTTATAACCCATTTGAGCGAGATAGTACGCCGCGGAAAGTCCTGCGGGACCTGCGCCGATTATCGCGATCTTCTCATTAAACTCACCGTACACCGACTGCACAAGCTTTTCGGGCATATAACGTTCTTCGGAATTTATTTCCAAATCGGCGACGAACTTCTTGATTGCGTCGATAGACACGGGCTTATCGATAAGACCTCTCGTGCATGCGTCCTCGCAACGCTTGTTGCAAACTCGGCCGCAAACCGCGGGGAAGGGATTTTCCGTCTTGATCATCGCAAGCGCTTCGCGATATTTGCCCTGCTTGGCAAGATTTATATACGCTTGCACGGGGACGTGCGCGGGACACGCCGCCTTGCAGGGCGCGCTGCCCGACTTATATGTATTGGACATTCTTGCGGTGTCTCTGTAGTTCTCGTCCCAAGCGTATTTGCCCCAGATATTTTCGTCCGGCAGCGGAGCGTGCGGATAAGCGTAAGGCAAGCCGTTCTTATGGCAGAGCTTTTGTCCGAGCTTCACCGCGCCCGCGGGACAGACCTCCACGCATTTGCCGCATGCGACGCAGTTTTCCTTTTGCACCTTCGCGGTATACGCGCTTCTCGAAAGATTGGGCGTATTGAACAGCATCGAGGTACGCAACGCGTTGCATATCTTCACATTGCAGTTGCATATATCGAAGATCTTCTCGGAGCCGTCTATATTAGTTATCTGATGCACGTATCCGTTTTTCTCGGCAAGCTCTAATATCTCGAGAGCGCGCTCCTTCGTGATATAGTGCGCGCGGCCCGTCTCCACGGCGTAATCCGCCATATCGCCGACCTGAATGCACCAATCGTCCACGTCGTCCGTACAGCCGTCGCCGAGCACCGCGCGCGATGCTCTGCAGGAGCAGATACCCGCGGACAAATGCCCTTCGTATTTTTTGAGCCAATAGGAGATATGCTCGATATCCATGGACGCGTTCTTCGCATCAATCGCTTTTTCGACAGGGATGACGTGCATGCCGATGCCGTCGCCTCCGGGAGGTATCATCTGCGTGATGCCCGCAAGAGGAATAAAGGTCATTCTTTCAAAGAAATTGGCGACCGTGGGGTTCTTTTCTATACGCTCCACCGTGGAATTAAACAACTCCGCCGAGCCGGGGACGAAATACGGCAAACGGTATCTCTTCACGCGCGGCTTGTTTTTAAGCTCTCCGTCGTGATCGTAGTTGTCGCCGTAATCGTACTCGATGATGCCTATCATCGACATCTCTTCAAACAAATCGCGAAGCTTTGTCGGTTCATAGCCTTTGTTCATCTTCAGCAGCTCTTCAAAGGTATAGTACTTGCGCAGCTTCATCTTGTTGCAGACGTCGCACATCTCCGGCGTAAGCACCTCCTTCAGTCCCCAATACTCGGGCGCTTCGGAGCCGAAGCCTGCTATCTTGTGCGCAACGACGTCGGTAATTTTCTTGCCGAGCTTGACGTAGCATTTATCTACGTTTTTCTCGCCTTGGAATTTACTTCTGGCATTTTTGCTTTGTTCGGGCATTTCAATCTTCCCCCATTTTTGATATTTTTTTTATAAAGTATTCGGCCGCGCGTTCCATATTCTCGCCCGTTTTGGCGGAAATCGGAATGACCGTCGAATTAAGGTTTCTCATCCTTATATTCGCGACGCATTTTTCAAGGTCGAAGGTGAAATATGACAGAGCGTCTATTTTACTTATCAGCACCAGATCGCATTTCTGGTATATAAGCGGATACTTGAGCGGTTTGTCGTCGCCCTCCGGCACGGACAATATCGTCATATCGAGATGCGCGCCCGTATCGAACTCCGCAGGGCAAACCAAATTGCCGACGTTCTCCAAAAACACGATGTCGAGACCGTCCGCGCCCAACTCGTCAAGCCCCTGCCTCGTCATGGCCGCGTCGAGATGGCACATTCCTCCCGTATGAAGCTGTATAGCCTTGCAGTCTGCCTTTTGCGCGATCCTGACGGCGTCTACGTCGGAGTCTATATCCGCCTCCATAACGCCTATGCGAAACTGCCGCGACAGCCTGTTTATCAGCGATATAAGCGCGGTCGTCTTTCCCGCGCCGGGCGAGGACATCACGTTCACCAAAAACACGCCCTTCGACTTGAGATAAGCTCTCAACTCGTCCGCTTCGCGTTTCCCGTCTTCAAATACGCTTTTTGACAGATTGATGGTTCTGACACTTCCCATAAATAACATTATATAGCAAATTACAAAAAAATAAAGTACATTTTTTATTTTTCATGTCAAATTCGCCTATTTTCCACTATTTTCCGCGACGCCGCGGTTATAAAAGCCTATGCTCCGCGGCGCACGTTAAGACTTATAACGCAAAAGACGACAAAAGGCTCCCGAAATCGGGAGCCTTTATAAGCCGTTTATTCAAATCAGAAGAATCTGGAGATAAGGTCCTTGCTGTACTCGACGGTTTCTTCCATGTCGCCGAATGACATGACCTCGCCGGCATAGAAGGTGTTGTCCTTACCCTGCATCGCTTCCACCTTGTCATACCAGCCGTCCGCATAATCCTTGGAATTGACGTGCGGGAAATAGTACCAATCGTCGACGCGCTCGACCTTTTCGACCTTCTTTCCGCATTTTGCCATATCATCGAGGGTCATCTGCTTCGCCTTTTCATACGGCACATCCTCCATACCCTCGTGGTTGCGGAGCGTGAACGTGACGACGGGTTGAGCGCCCCACGCCTCGTCCTCCTTGGGCACCGCGGTATGTCTCCAGCGGTGATAGAACACCATGAGATTGCCGAGCGTATCGTTGGTCATATGGTCGAAGAAATAATAGGACGTCTCGGGCGTATTGTCGTCCGCGGTACGCACCGCCATCGTAAAGTATTCTTTGTGCAATATTTTGGAGAAGAGATCCTTTTCTTCCTCACGGGGGTCGCCGTAGTCAAGGAACATCTCGAGCGGAGTGCAGATGATAAGCTTGTCAAACTCCTCGGTCTCGCCGTTTACCGTGACGTAAACCTTGCCGTCCTTACGCTCTACGCCCGTTACCTCGCTGTTGAGAATGGCAGGGTTCTTCAGATGCTTGTTGACTGCCTCCCAGATCGACTGCGTGCCGTCGTACCAGGTCCACAGTCTCGTCGGATCGAGGAACTGTCTTACCGTGAACGCGTCAAGATACTTGAGCACGTACGCCGCGGGGATCTCATCGAAATAACCGTATCCGAAGGAAGTGAACGGACCGCGCCAGACAAGCTCGACGCTCTCGCATTTATTCATCTTCAGGAAATCGATAAACGGCATGGAGAGGTCCTTCAAATTCGGGTTTGAGCCCTCGATATGAGCGAGCTTGAGCTCGGGAGACGGGCAAAGGCCTTCGTATCTGCCCTGCGCGACTCCGCGGTGACCGTTTACGTCGTAGCCCACGTACTTGCTGTTGAGGAGCTTGGTCATTTTATTCAGATTGTGCAGCTTTTTGATTTTGTCGATTATCGTCATTTTATACGGGCTGCCGTCCGGCTTTTTATACTTACGTCCCATGGGAGGTCCGTCGTGTACGGGACGGTCGTCGCCGAATTCGCCTCTGTGCTCATGCTTGAGCTGGCCGAATTCCTCGCATTCCGCCACGGCGAAATACGTGTCGCAGCCCATAACGGCGCCCATCTCTATGGTTTTCTTCTCCCACTGCTTCGTCTTCTTGTTGTAGACGTCCATCATCGGCGAAAACGCCTTGCCGCCGACATGGTCGGATTTCTCATAGATGACGTAGTTCGTGTATCCCTTTTTCTCAAGATACATTGCCGCGCTCGTTCCCGCGGGACCGCCGCCGATGATGCAAATCCTTTGATTCAAATCTTTCATATTTCCCTCCTGTTCGGAAATTATATTTATAACTATACTCTACAACTTGTTTGATAAAAAGTAAATATTTAGCAAACAAATTGTCAAAATATTTCCGCGTTTCGCGCTTTTTTACGCCCGTTTCGGCCTCCGAAGCTCCGTATATCGCACAAAACGACCGCCTCTTCATCCGACAGGAACGCACT
>CANDBZ010000031.1 GCA_947383095.1 uncultured Clostridia bacterium
CCTATCGTGCCGTCTATACGGTAGTTGTTCACGTCGGCTCCGGTGAGCCCCTTCGCCTTGAATATGACGTAGTTCGCAGTGGTGTACGCGTCGTCGTATTCGCCCTCCGCGCCGGTGATCTCGATATCGTCGCCGGGGATCTTGCCCACTATGCTACCGTCGGTATAGCGATAGTCCACGCCCTCCACGCCGTTGAATTTGGTCGTGCCGTCATACATTTTGGAGAAAGCCGCGCTACCCTCGATCTTCTCGATACCGCTTGCGGAAATGGATATGCTCTTCTGCAATATCCTGCCTACGCCCTTGATATACGCGACTGCGGGCATCTCGCCGCTGATGTTAGTAAATTTGCCTTTTTGGTCTTTAACGGCTTCATACGCGCTGTCTATAGCATACACGGCGTCTCCTTTGTACATATAGTATCCTGCGATCGCGCCCGCCTTTTCGGCTTTTTCTATCATGTCCTTGTTATCGTCGTTTATCACGATATATTTGTCCGCCGTGGGCAATTCGTAATAATACGTGACGTTTGCGGCGTTCTGCGGCGCTTTTTCCTTATAATGAAGCTTGCCCGCCTCGTCTACGTATGCGATATAATCGTCGCCGATCAACTCGGAGGAAGCGATCACGGGTCTGTAATTGACCTTTCCTTTGACGTTGCGAAGCGTAGGCGAGTACACTGTGCCGTTTTTGTCAAGCACTGTAAACACCTTGCCTTTTTCGGTATCCACATATGTATATTCGACGTTTTTATCGATATAATAAGCTCCGTCCGTCGCCTGCACGGCATATCCCGACGCCTCGTTTTCCAACAGTCCTTCGATGCCGAACGAAAGCTCTCTGCTCGAAATCTGCGCAGAACCGTTGTACACCTTTTCGCCGAGGGCGGCGGTCACAGCGACCGGTCGCGCCAATATATTCGCAGTTCTTCTTTCCGTATATTCCTGCAAAATATAGTTGTTGAGCAACAGCAGTCCGTCTTTGTCGGAAGCCACAAGCTTAACGTCGGAAATCACGATCGGGACGTTGTCGCTGACTATGCTTCTTGCAAAGGTGCCCTTTGCCTCGATATGCATATGTTCCTCGTGCCCGTCCGCCACGCCGGAGCCGTTAAGTCCTATCACTACTTCCGCGTCGGTGTCGCCGTTGTAAACCTTTTCCTTGACCACGATATTGTTGACGAGCACGCGCACGGTCTTTTTGGAAACGGTCACCGCGTCCAGCATTTCATAATCGTACACTCTGCCCTCGGCCGCGCCGCCTATGGGATTATACTTGCCGTCGCTGTATTCGTAGCCGTAGATTTCATAGTTCTTGAGATACTTGTTGTCGCCGTCTTCGATTATTTGCAAGCCCTTGACCAGAACGTTGTGTTTGACGACGTTGCCGTCCGCGTCGGTCATGACGTTGCCGTTTTCCTCGACCGCGCCCGTCTCGGGGTTGACTGCGGAAAGCCTGTATACAACGTCGCCGCCAAAGCTGAAGCGCTCAAGCTCGCTTGCAAGCACCGTAGAATACGTCAACGTAGTAAACACGTTGTCGCCCAGCCCTTTCTTTGTCTTGACGTCGGCGGTGCCGTCATATTCCTTGTCGACAAACGACACGTTGGGAAGAAGCTTTGCACGGCTTATTTCCACCGTCAATTCCTTGTCGCCGACAAAATAATTGTTGAGAGCGTCGATATCGACGGTATAGTTTGAATCATTTAAAGCCGTATTCTCATCATCCGCGCCCAAAGCGGCAAATCTGATTTGATGCGTGCCGTAGTTGAAGTCGTTGTCGTTTATGTACGCCATAAGCGTCAGGCCCACCGACTCAACGGTATCGCCCTCCGCAAGAGCGCCTTCGGCAAACACGTATTCGGTCTCCACCTCGCCGAGCGAATTGTAATCTCTGTTTTGAGGAGTTATGGACGTAAACGAGCTTGTATCGAGTCTTCTTTGCGTGATAGACGCAGGCATATTGCCGATGACGACGAGCACGCCCTCGCGGCCGTCCGTCGTAGTGTGCTTCTGGATCGTGATATCGGGCTCGACGTAATCGCCGTCGTCCTTGATGATGAGGCCGCTTGCTCCCGCGATTGGGAAGAACAGCGAGATGTTGACGACATAGTTGCTGCCCACTTCGGTGCCGGAGAGCAGGACCTCCTGCATAAGCTCCGCTTTGCCGGATTTCCACACGTTGTACAGCGCGGTAGAGCCGATGCCGTAACGGTCCACGTTGTTTTTGACCTCGACAGCCGCAATAGTGATGCTTCTCAAATTATCGTATTGCTTGCTGACGACAAAGTCGTTTTTATGCACGCCGATGGTGCTCATAAATATGGTTATCTTATCCGTCTCCGTACTATTATCTATATAATATATAACTACGGTCACGTCGTCACCGATCTCAACCTCGCCGCTTGCCTCCTGTCCGCCGACGTACAGCTTGCCCTCGTGCGTGCCGTTGAAGATGGTCCCGAGAACATAATTGTTCGCGCTTGAACCGACAAGCGATATGTCGCCGAATTCGATACCGGCAAACGTAGCTCTTTCGACAGAACCGATTTCCGACTCGAGCGAATCGACCTTGACGTATCTGGAGGAAAGAGACAGCGTCACGTTATCCTGCGCCCTTGCGAGCAAGGAAGAAATATCGTACGCTTTGCCCGAGGCGTATGTGACTACGTCGGTGCCGTCGTACGACTTGTTGACGCCCGCGAAATTCGCCATATCGAGATCGATGGTCTTGGGATCGACGACGAACCTGATATCAGAACTCTCTTGCGGCGATACGGTGAAGCTGTTGTCCGCGCTTTCAAACTTGAGATTGGGATTTATGGCGAACGCATAATAGTCCGTCGTGCCTATGATAACGCCGTTTGTATCCGTAGCGTCGCTGTACGCGCTGTTGTCGATATAACGGAACTCGCCGTCCTTGGTATAACGGCCTCTGGCATACGCGTTGTTTATCACGCTCATAATCCGGCTGTAGCTGTAGCCCGCATACGTGCTCTGCTCCGTCATGGGTTGACCGCCCACGGAGACGATCTCAAAGCCGATATTGAAGTTGGCTTCGGGGTCGCCGTACACCTTTTGCGTGGAGGTAGCCACCGGACGCACCACGACGGTAGCCGCCGTGACGGTGAGGCTGAAGTTGTCGGCAAGCACAAATTTTTCAAGCTTTTGCCCGTCCTTATACAGCCCGACGTCGTTCAAGGTGACTCTGTGGCTTCCCACGCTCAAGTACGTATCGTAGCCGGCGTTTGCCACAGTAGCCGTCCACCTGATCTCGTCCCATTCCTCGGGCTCTATGCCGGACACGACGAAGTTATCCGCCCACTTTTCAAACGCGAAGATATCGTGCGTCCAGCGGATGCCGAATATTGCGCTGAACACCGCGTCGTTCTTGATGTTGATAAGCACTGCGCTGTCCGCCGCGATATAAATGATGTATCTCGAGTTGCTGCCGAGCTCGAATTTGATATTGTTGTTGCCCGCGCCGTCCTTGAGGAGTATCGCGTGCCAGATCCAATCGCTGTATTCGTCCGGCTTTGCGGTTGTAGGCTCCATGGGATTAGGATCAAGATAAAGCTGCCCCGCTATCAAAGCGTCGATTTCCGCCTTAAGGCGCATATCCTTGTCGGCAATAAGATAATCGGGGACCAGCGTGCTCACGTCAGGGATCGCGACGCTCGGCACGACCGTAGAATTGATGCTGACGTCGAGAACGACCGTTCTGACCTTGATGGAAAAGTGCTGCGTGTTGGATACGCTGACGGTAAAGTTGCCGTCCACCTCAAACGAATTTCTGTTGGCGATATAGGCATACTCGCTTCTGACGTTTTCGCCGCTTTCGCGACCGATACTGCCGCCCGCGAGAATGAGCTGATAAGTTTTATCCTCCAATTCCGCCATCGTATCGAGAGTATAATTCTTGAAGACGCTCTGCATGATATCGGCGAGCGTGCCTCCTTTTTTCAAATACCAATCGAATTGCGAGGTTTCCACGCCGAAGCGGAATTCGGGATCGCTTTCGCCGTACACCTTGCTGCTTGCCCAAGTGACTATATTGACGGTGCGCTGCGTGACGGTGAGCGTGCCTTCCACAAATTTGACGTCGAAGTTGTCGCTGATGTAAAACGGCGTATCCTGCACTATCTGATAAGTGCCGACGCTCAACATAGCTGCGGGATTCCAACCGCCGCTTATATTGAGCGTGAGGCTGCCGCGCAGATACTCCGTCTCCGTTGCGGCGTCCTTGTCAAAGCCCTCCACGTCGTAGTCGAGCACGATGTCCTCGCCGTATCTGACGGGGTCGGCCTTTGCGGTTATAGTTACGTTGCCCTTTCTTATGATGAACTGATTGACGCAGTTGATAAAGGTCTGCTCGTCGCCGTCGTGCGTATAATCGTTAGTGACAAAGCTTTCGTCGTCGCGCGGTATGTAAACTCTCACGCGATATTCGCCTGTCGCAACGGGCACGTACAGGACTGGATTGCCTTCGCTGTCCTTAACCGCGATATTGGGATCGTCCGTATAGCCGCCGCTGCTCGTTGCATAAAGCAGGTTGTTGCTTGCGTTGACAAATCTGAACGCGAAATGCGAAAGAGCCGCCGAGTCTCCCGCGTTGGCAGTCGCGACCGCGACGACCGCGGGCTTCGCACTGTACGGCACGTTGGGATTGGGCAAGCTATACGAAATTCTCTTTCTCTGCGAGAAGATGAATGAAATGTTTGCCATTACGCCGATATTGTCGGGATTTTCCATAAGGAAGGTCATCTCGCAATTCTGCATTCCCTCGCCAGAAAATTCATAAGCGAGGATCTTTGCGTTCACATACGGCGTACCGTCCGCAGCAGCCGCCCACGCGTTGTTTTGAGTATAGTTTTCAAGCAATTTGACAATATCCGAGCCCTGCGTCTTGGTTAGTGCAAACGGAGCGAAGTTATCGGCGAGCGTAAGGGTAAGCTTGACGGTTTCTCCGCGTTTATAAACGGTATTATCGGCGACGAACTTCGTCTGCGTATCGCCGTGCTCGTCGTTCTCGAGGACGCTTGCGCTCACCGTATAATCGGCCGTATCGGCAAGGATGAAGAAGGTAAGCAGCTCCGAACGATACCCTGCCTGATCCTCCGACCAAACGTAAACGACTCGCATGCCTCCGTTGAGCACGGAAAGCAAATCGAAATTAAATTGCGTATAGCCCGACTCGCTCAAGCTCGAGGCGGATGTTTTTATGAAAGTATTGAAATACTGCGAGCTGTTATCCTGCGTGATGGTCCTGTAATTGCGCTCTATATCAAGCGCCTTAAGACCGTCCATATCGCTCTTTGTTGCGATATATTTCACGCCGTAATAGACGGAAAGCTGCGACCGGTAGCTGCCTATAAGCGGGTCGTTGAACGTGAGATAGGTCGCGAGAGTATAGTTATCCGTCTTCCACTTTCTGTTTGCAACGTCTATGGTGTAAACTCCGTTTTCAAAGACGCCTACGTTCTCGGACGGATTTAGCTCGTCATAGTGATAATATCCGTTTCTGTCCTCTACGGTGGGAGTCATAGGCGCGTTTCTGTCAATGCGGACCTTCACGCCGCCTCTCCACTTCTCGTCGTTTTCGCCTATTTCAAACGTCTTGACTTCGGTATTGGTCTCCGCGGCGGCAACGGTATCGAAAACGCCCGCATACGCCGTGAAACGCGTCGTCCAATCTATGTTGGGATATAATCCCTCCGTCGCGCCCTCGAAAGTGATTTTCACAAGTCCGTTTCTGTAGGCGACGGGCGACGAGGGATTGCCGCTGGAGTCGAAATTGACCGTATTGCCGTTGACGTCGTACGCGGTGATGTCGTACGAGATATAAATTATCGTATTAGGCTCCGCAGACGTGCCTATCGCAAGAGCGATCCTGCCGTCCGCGCACTCCTCCTTCGTGCCGTCCGATTTGACGAGGTATAGCTTGCCGTCCTGATACTGTACGGTGTTGCCGTTGAAGCCGAATACGCCGTTCTCGTTGACGGAGAATACGTATTTGCTGGAGGAGCCCACCGAAGGATTGTCATAAAAGATAAACGTATTGCCGGAAAGATTGAGCCTGTGGTTTATCGAGACGGTCGTCTCGCCCGTCGCCCAATCTCCGTTTTTGTCTATCGAAACTTTGTTTGAAGTGACGTCGTCTATGAAGCTTATGTCAAATTGATACGTCGGAGTATCGTAATCGACCTTGACGTAGCATGTGTACGTCACGCCCGTGTTGCCCGCGAGGTCGACCGTATAGAAAACAAAACGATAATACCCCGCTCCCGTGACGACGTCGCTGTCCGTCTGCTTGTAGGTTATCTTGCCGCGCGAGCCGTCTTCGCCCGCGAGACCCAGCATATATCCGTCCTTGAAATTGTACTCGAACACGTTTTGTCCCGAGCGCGCGTTGAACGCGACGGGCAACATATTCTTGTTTTTTATATCCGCATACGTCGCATATTGCGGCGCGGCTTTGGCCTTGAGCTCCGCCAAAGAATTTTCACGCTGCACCGCAAAGAACCAAAGGTACGGCGAGAAATTGCTTTGACCTGCTATGCCGGACGGAATAGTGACGTTTGCCGTCATGGAAATATCCTCGCGCCTGTGCCAATTTGCATTGGTAAGGCTGCCGCTGCCCGTATTGAGATTGGTCGCGAGATTGGGATTTGAAGAAGTCGGGAAGCTGTTTGTGATATCCGTGCCGCTCTTGGGCCCGCTTACGTCGATACCCTTAAACTCCGTCGTGTTCCTGCCTGTCTTGTTGCCCATATCGACGACTTCCGTGACGACCGTGGCGTTTGTCAGCATATAGATATTCACCGTCACGCGCGCTCTGTTTGTTTTCGTCACCGTAAAATAGCCTATGACGGTCGTGCCGTTTTTTATTTCCGTATATCCCGACGTAGTGTTGGACATATCGTATACGCTGACGTATGAAGAATAGTTGGGCGTAGAGCCAACCGTAGCGACGACTCTCACCTGTTTTATGCCCGAAACGCCGTATACACGCGCGCTTCCCGTATTTGCAGTCCAGCTTTTGCCGTCGGTTGAGTTAAAGCCGCCTATGCCTGCGTATTTTCTGTAGTTTGCGTCAGCGCCCGCTTCGTCGATCTTAAACGAGCCGTTGTAGTTGAAATTGTATGTATCCGCGTATGATATCTGCGACCGCTTATAATAGCCCACGGTCTTGCCGTCGACGGTGATGTTGGCGTAAGGCGTGGAGGTATAGCTGTTGAGCGTGGCTTTGGTGCCGTCGTTTTTGCTGTCGAGAGCGTTTGCGAGCTCGCCTACGATATTGTCGTAATGCACGGGCCATGCGTTGTTCCCGGACCCTTTCGCGGTGGAAGAACGGAAGGGATAATAACTCTCCGTCGCAGATATGCTCACGCCGTCAACCAAATTGAATTGGCTCAACATCATAGGCTCGCTGCCGTCGTCCATCGCGGGGGAAGTTTTTTCGGTGCCGTTGGTATAAGTTATATTGAAAGTGATTTTAATATTCGAGACGGCTATATAAACCTGTCTGCCGCCGTTTTGGAAAGAATACGTCCATCCGAAGAAAATACCCAGGTTGTCGGACGAGAGATCTGTCTCCCCAACGGTGAAAGTGCCCGACGGGTCATAATTGCCGTTGCCCGCCTTAAATTGAGCGTCGCCCTTATTATTAAACGCAGTTTTTGCGGTAAGCTTTGACGCCTGGCTCTTCAAGCCGGCATAGGAATATCCGTCCTTATCGCCCCAAATGCTCTTCGTGCCCGCGCCTATCGTGCTGACGTCCGCAGTCATTTTGGCTGTGACCCTGTAAAACGGGCTGTGGATAAGCGCTTTGAGGGTGGAGCCGAGCTCATAGTTCGTCGCAAGCATGACGGTGGCCTGTGCCGCGCCGTCATTGGCGCCGAAGCCCCAGATGCCGTTGACGCCCGTATAAATATCCACACCAACTTCACCGCTCGTATTAGATTTATAAGCTTGGCTGTTCTCCGTAGTGAGCGCGACGTTTTTAAAGGTCTCCGTATAGCTCCACGACGTCTTGCTCGGAGTTGTGCTCGGAAAATCCAATATCTCGCCGTTGAGCTCGCCGTGGTCGCCCGTGACGTTTTTGGTGGGCGTTGTCGACGGATAAGTGATCTCGCCGCTCGCTTTGTCTGACCTGCTCGCAGGGGTCGGAGGATCGGCCGCGTTTGCCACGGGGGACATATTTGCGCCGCCTTGAGAGCCTATCCCGCCCGTGCTCAACGCCATCGCCAACGAAAAAGCCATGACAAATACGATCGCCAGCACCAACAGCTTGGCGATGCCGGAGGTCGACTTTCTTCTCACATTCTTGCTTGTTCTCATAATTCCACCTTGTCGCAGCCCGCGCCCCTTGCGCGACCGCGCCTATACTCTACGTCCGCATACGCAATGCTCGCATGCGCATTATGCACGCGCGCGTAGCACACGCTTCGCGTATTATATACGCTATTATATTACACCCCTATAATCAAAAATGTCAATATCCACTTTCAAGCAAATTTTTCCTTAAAGTTACAGAGGATCATAATACTTATTCGAAATCTTTTTAAAAATCGATTTTTTCGGATATCTAATGCGATCTTTTCGACAAAATTTTCAACACCGTATGAACGTAACCGCCCGTGTCGGGGCGGTTACGTTCAATTATTGTCCTTTTATTTCAATTTTCGCGCAGCTCCGTACGCCTTATTTTGCCCGATATCGTCTTGGGCAATTCGTCGACAAAGTCAACAATGCGCGGATACTTATAAGGCGCGGTCGCGTTCTTGACGTACGTCTGTATCTCTTTTTTCAACTCCTCCGACGGCGCGTATCCCTTTGTCAGCACGATTGTCGCCTTGACCACCTGTCCGCGCACGGGGTCGGGCGCGCCCGTCACGGCGCACTCCGTCACGGCGGGATGCTCCATAAGCACGCTTTCTATTTCAAACGGGCCTATCCTGTAACCGCTGGATTTTATGATGTCGTCGGTGCGACCCACAAAAAACATATAGCCGTCTTCGTCCCGCCACGCAACGTCGCCCGTATGATACAGCCCGTCGCGCATTGCACGCGCGGTCTCCTCGGGATTGCGATAGTATTCCTTAAGCAGCCCGTAGGGTCTGCCGCGGCTTATGTCTATGCAAACCTCGCCCGTTTCGCCTGCCGCGACCTCCTCGCCAGCTCTGTTCACAAGCCTGATATCGTAAATTGGCGTAGGCTTACCCATACTGCCGAGCTTTGGTATCGACCCGATTAGATTGCCTATTGTGAGCGTCGTCTCCGTCTGACCGAAGCCTTCCATTATACCGAGGCCCGTCGCCTCATTCATGCGATTGTACACCTCGGGATTTAGCGCCTCGCCCGCGGTAGTGATGTATTTGAGGCTGCTCAAATCGTGCTTGGACAGATCCGCCTTAATCATAAATCTGTATATCGTGGGCGGCGCGCAAAACGTCGTCACCCTGTATTTTTCTATCTTATCGAGCAGCTTATCCTGATCGAATCTGTCAAAGTCGTATGTAAAGATACATCCTCCGCACAGCCACTGTCCGTACAGCTTGCCCCATGCCGCCTTGCCCCAGCCCATGTCCGCAACCGTAAAATGCAAGCCGTCCTCTTTCACGCTGTGCCACCACTTGGCGGTGAGGAAATGCGCAAGCGAATAGCTGTGCTCGTGCGCGGCTATCTTCGGATACGCCGTCGTGCCCGACGTGAAATACATCAGCATCAGCTCGTCGCGCATGGGCGCGGTGCCGTCCGTCGGTCTTTCGTATATGTCCGCAAATCCCTTGACCTCGTCGGCAAAGCTCCGCCAACCCGCGACGTCGCCTCTCACCGCTATGCGCAGCTCCACCGTGTCGCATTTTTCTATAGCGGCGGTCGCCTCCCCGATCACGTCGCCAACGGCGGTGCATACGACGGCCTTTACGCCTGCCGCGTTGCATCGGTAAACTATATCCTTTTCTTTGAGCTGGTCGGTCGCGGGAATAGCGATCGCGCCGAGCTTGTGCAGCGCTACCGCTACGACCCAAAACTCCCAATGCCTGCGCAACACAAGCAACACTCTGTCGCCCTTGACTATGCCCAGCGATTTAAAATAGTTTGCCGTCTGCGCCGACTGCTTCATGATATCCGCAAACGTGAATATCCTCTCCTCCGCATCGTCCGTCCAGATCATTGCGCGGCGTTGCGGCTCGTTTTTGCCGTACCAATCCACCACGTCAAAGCCGAAATTGTATGTTTCCGGCGCGTGATAATCGACCCCTATGAGGTTGCCCTGCTCATCTATCCTCTCGCTCAAAAAATATTTGTATCTCTCCATATCGCGCCTCGCAAATTCCGACTATACAAGTCAACCAAACCGGATTCGGTTTGGTTGACTTAAACTAACTTGCAATAAACAAATGATTATGTCTAAAACTTATTTGCTTAAATTCGCCTTCAGCGTATCCAATTCCTTGCGCAGCTCCTTGGGAAGCTTGTCGCCGAACTTTTTATAAAACTCCTCGATGCCCTCCGCGTCTTGAGACCAGAGCTCCTTGTCGACGGTGAGCAGATTTTCGATGTCCTCGACCGTCATGTCAAGCCCCTCGATGTTGATGTCGCTCGCCTCCGGCACAAAGCCGATTTCCGTCTCGACTGCCTTCGCGGTGCCCTCCGTGCGGCGGATGATCCAATCCAGCACGCGCAGATTGTCGCCGAAGCCCGGCCACAGGAAGTGTCCCTCGTCGTCCGTCCTGAACCAATTGACGTTGAATATCTTGGGACGCTTCTCCGCCTTTATTCCCATCTCTACCCAATGCGCGAAATAGTCCGCCATATCGTATCCGCAGAAGGGAAGCATCGCCATAGGATCGCGTCTCACTACGCCGACCGCTCCGCTTGCAGCGGCGGTCGTCTCCGACGCCATTATAGAGCCCACAAACACGCCGTGGTTCCAATCTCTCGCCTCGTACACCAACGGAGCCGTCTTCGCGCGACGACCGCCGAAAACGATCGCGTCGAGCGGCACGCCCTGCGGATTTTCGAATTCGTCCGACAGACACGGGCAGTTGATTGCGGGCGCGGTAAATCTGCTGTTGGGATGCGCGCCTTTCACGCCCTCCGCCTGCTCCTTCTCGCCCCAGGGGTTGCCCTGCCAATCTATGGCATGCTTGGGCGGATTTTTGTCAAGACCCTCCCACCACACGGTGTTGTTCTCCGTATTGTGGCAGACGTTTGTGAAGATTGTGTTCTTCCTCGTCGACGCAAGCGCGTTGGGATTGGATTTGTTGTTGGTGCCGGGAGCGACGCCGAAGAAGCCGTTCTCGGGGTTTATCGCATACATTCTGCCGTCCGCGCCCACTCTTATCCAGGCGATATCGTCGCCGACGGTGTGGATCTTATATCCCTTCTTTGCAAACTCCTCGGGAGGAATGAGCATAGCAAGGTTCGTCTTGCCGCATGCCGACGGGAACGCCGCAGCGATATACTTCGTCTCTCCGTTAGGCTTCTCGAGGCCGAGGATGAGCATATGCTCCGCCATCCATCCCTCGTGCCAGCCCTGATACGACGCTATGCGCAACGCAAAGCACTTCTTGCCCAAAAGCACGTTGCCGCCGTATGCGGAGTTGACGGACATTATCGTGTTGTCCTCGGGGAATTGGCAAATATATCTCTTCTCCGCGTCGACGTCCGCTTTGGCGTGCAAGCCGCGCACGAAATCGTCGCTTGTGCCGAGCTGATCGAGCACTCTCTGCCCAACTCTCGTCATGATCGCCATATTGAGCACGACGTAAATGGAATCCGTCAGCTCGATACCTATCTTCGAGAAGGGCGAACCAACCGCGCCCATGGAATAAGGTATGACGTACATCGTCCTGCCCTTCATCGCTCCGCGATAAATGTCCTTGAGCATGGCGTACGCCTCGTCCTTTTGCATCCAATTGTTTGTGGGGCCTGCGGTCTCCTTTTTCTCCGTGCAAATAAACGTACGGCCCTCGACGCGCGCGACGTCGTTGGGCAGCGTGCGGTGCAGATAGCACCCCGGCAAAAGCTCCTGATTGAGCTTTATCATCTCACCCGTGGCTACGGCCTCCGCGCGCAGAGCCTCAAGCTGTTCCTCGCTGCCGTCGATAAGCACAACCTTGTCCGGCTGGCAAAGCTCCACGCTTTCATCAACAAACTTTTCAACGCCTTTGCTGATAAACTGCATAAAAATACCTCCGTGTGCGTAAGCACAAAATTATTTTCGATTTGCGGCAAACGCAAGTCGTCGCACGCGCTCCTCCGCGCGGCTATATACTCTATTTGCCGTATTGTAAAAATGATACATTATTACGCAGCGGATGTCAATAAAATTCTCTCTGCGCCGCAGCGATCGTCCTGCTCATTTTCCTGTCGACGGCAGGCGCGGACGCGCTCCGCCGTTACGCCGCGGCGCACGCGCTTTCGGCATACACGTTGTGCAAGCTTTAAGGCGCGCACACTACACGTTGTATATTCGACACATTTTAATATTTTTCGCTTGTAAATCTTTGCAATGAGTTGTAAGATTAAAATCCGCAGACGCATTTTTTGCATATAACGCCGACTTTGTAATAAAACCGCCTGTCTGCGCGCGTTTTTACGCGGAAAGATAACTACGTTCGGGACGGATAATGACTACTTCGACAGAAAAGTTTCCAAGCAAAAATCATCTTGACAGCATGGAGCAAAAGCTTGTCATACTTTTTGTGTTCGAAAAAATGGCCATTCCGCTTTCGGAGGCGAGCGTCATAGACATCTGCACAACGGATAACAATTGGCTCACATACATGGAGTGCAAACAGTTTTTGGCGGAGCTTATCGACACCAATTTTTTATACCGCGTACCAAAGGCGAACACCCTCAACATCACGCAGGACGGAATAAGCTGCTTAAGCGTATTTTTCAAGCGCATCCCGTCTTCCATACGCGAGGACATCGTCACCTATGTGCGCGCAAACCGCGTAAGGTGCAGGAAGCGTCAGGAGTATTTTTGCGACTACGTCCGCAATGCCGACGGCACCTACACCGTCATTATGCGCATAGACAACAATTCCAACTCTCTTGTGGAAATAAAGATGATCGTCTCAAATCGGCAGCACGCCATGTATATATACAAAAATTGGGACAATAAGGCCGCAAGCGTATATTCGCTGTTGCATGACAACCTGATCGAATAAAAACAAAAACCGCACTTTATAAGTGCGGTTCTTTCTTATAAAACGCTTATTTGAAAAATTTCAACGCTTCCTCATATCCCTCGAAGCCCTTGCCGCAAATCGTCTTTTGCGCAGCCATCGACACGTACGAAACGCGGCGGAAGTCCTCTCTTGCGTATATATCCGTGAGGTGGACCTCGACGGCGGGGACATTCGCCGCCTTCAGCGCGTCGAGTATGGCTATCGACGTGTGCGTATACGCCCCCGCGTTTATCACTATGCCGTCGTATTTTCCCGCCGCCTTCTGTATGATCTCGACGATTTTTCCCTCGTAATTGGACTGCGCTACGACCGCCTTGAGTCCAAGCTCTTTGGCCTTCGATTTTATAAAACTTTTTAGATCCGAGTACGATCGCGAGCCGTATTTATCGGGTTCGCGAACGCCGAGCATATTGAGATTTACGCCGTTTATGACCAAAATTCTTTTCATATCCGCCACCACTCCGTTATTTTATTTACCGTCTCTTCCAACGAGCCGTCGTTATTTACCGTATGATCCGCCGTAGCAAGATATATCGGCTTGCGGCTTTCATAAAGAGCCGCCGCCTTTTGCGCGTTGTCCGACAACGGTCTACCCCTTGTCGCAAGCGATTTCGGCGACCTTTCTATCAACACGCACACGCCGTTGCTGCGCATAAAAAACACGTTTTTTTCGCTCAATACCGCGCCGCCGCCCGTAGCTATCACCGCGCCCTGCAAAGAGCACGCCCTTTCCACCGCTTCTTCCTCTAAACGTCTGAAATATTTTTCGCCTTTTTGCGCGAATATCTGCGAAATACTTCTTCTTTCTCTCCTCTCTATCTCGCTATCGGTATCGATAAAAGATCTGTTCAACTCCCGAGCAAGCGCTCTTCCCACCGCGGACTTGCCGCTGCCCGCCATGCCCGTAAGCACTATGTTTTGTCGCGATTTCGACAGGTTTTGCAAAATTTCATATGTTTTTTCGCTATTCGCAACCTCGCCGCCCTTCGCTTTCATAAACAGATTGTGCGCGGCGCGCGCCTGCTCCGCGAGCATACGCAATCCTGTCGCCGCTTTTATACCGAGCGCTTTTGCGTTTTGCGCCAACAGCGTCCGCAGCGGATTGTACACGCAATCGAATACCCCGTCGAGCCTCGCAAATCTGCTCAAATCCAAAGGCGTTTCATACGCATGCGGCGTCATGCCCACGGGCGTGGTGTTTATCACGACGTTTACGTCGTCAAG
>CANDBZ010000032.1 GCA_947383095.1 uncultured Clostridia bacterium
ATTTTTTTCCGCCGTACTCAAAAATCTGTCCGTCTATTCCGCCGCTGATATAGGAGCCCTGCCCGCATACCTCGAGATTTATATCTCTGTAAACCCGTTTTCCGTCGCGCACGTCGTACGGACGGCGCAGCTCGCGCATGACCTCCTCGCACTGCGCGCACGTCGCTCCGTCGCCCTTGACGATCGCGGCTTTTTCCGCCGCTATCTCGCCCAAAGTATTCCCCAGCAAGCCGCAATGGTCGAGTCCTATAGGCGTGATCACGGCAACCTCGTTTTCCCGTATAACGTTGGTCGCGTCCCACCGCCCGCCGAGCCCTGTTTCAAGCACGACAATGTCGCAACCGAGATCCGCAAAGGCTACCATCGCAACAGCCGTCTCGATCTCGAACGCGGTGGGGCAAAGCTTCCCGTCTATAAGCGGGTTCGCGCCGAAGCCGCGCCTTTCTCTGCGCGCGTTTTGTGCGTCTATCGCCTCGCGCACGGCCGTTAGATATCTTGCGACGCATCCGTCGCTCAAAGGTTCGCCGTCCACGCGCCAACGCTCATTGTAGCAAAACACCGACGGCGAATTGTACGTACCGACGCGATATCCCGCCTCCTTCAGCACGGACGTGAGATACGCGCATACGGAGCCCTTTCCGTTCGTCCCTGCGACGTGCACGAATTTCAACCTGCCGTCGGGATCGCCGAGCAAGCTTAAAAGCACGCGCATGCGTTCTATGCCGTAGTCCGAGCCTGCGCGCTCTATATTGCTGATGTAATCTAAAGCCTCTCGATAAATCAAAAAGCACCTCCCAAGGAAGCACTTCTCGCAAAAGTGAAGCGGGAGTGAACGCCGCACCGCAAGCCCGATGGCTTTTCGTCCGCTGACACCCCCCGTTCAGGCGGCACTTGACGCGCAACGTTCTACAACTTCCAAAGAAATAGGATTTAAATCATTCTATCATTGCCGCGCAGATAATTCAACCCTTTTGAGCAATATTGCGGCGTAATATCACAATTATCGCGCAAATTCTCATATATTTTATAAAAATTCACAAAATAAAAAACTTGTTGCCAATATTTGCATATCGATGTATAATGTTTGCATATTTATACAATTTGAGGAGGTACAGTTTATGTCGGCAAACATTTTGTGCGCAAACAAATTCAGACTTGACGACCCGATCATGTACGTGCTGTACGGCGTTGTTCTCGCATTTATCGTCGCGCTGTCGGTGTTCTATCTCGTCACTTCCCTGCTCCGCGCCAAAAAGCTGAATATGGACATGATCAAGCTCAAAAAAGTTATCACCTCCTCCATATCGTTTTCCGTGCTGCCTGCGATCGGCATAGCGCTTGGCGTCGTCACTCTCGTAGGCTCGCTCGGCATAGCGTTTCCCGCGATAAGGCTTTCGGTCATAGGCTCGCTGCAATACGAAACGCAGATGGCGGACGGAGCCGCAAACGCGATAACGGGCAGCCTCAACGGGCTCGAGCAGCTTATGAAAACAGGCTTGACCGCGCAGGATCTGGTGACGATAGCGACCGTAATGACGCTGTCTATCATGGCGGGGCCGGTATTTGTCGGCGTGTTCTATCGCCGCCTTCAGCCCAAAGTCGGCAAGCTGCTCACCAAGACTACAAACTGCGGAGTCAAAAAAGGCGGCATAAATATAGGCGAGCTCGTATTCGAGGTCACTTTCATCGGCATGACTCTGGGCTATCTGGCGATGAGCATAACTACCCCGTCGATGAACGCGAAATACATAGACGCGTATTACAATCTGATCGCTCTTATCGTAGCCATGATTTTCATGTATATTTTCGATCTGCTCATAACAAAGGCGAAATGGAAGTGGCTTGACAGCTTTGCAACGCCCGTCAGCATGATCATCGCGATGGCGGTCGTGGCGGTGATAAGCTATTGCGCGGGCAAATACGGCTGGGCGACTATCCCGCCCCAACACGCGGCGACCGTCGAAGAAGCGCTTCGCTCCGTCGCGGCGTTGGGCATATGAGGAGGTGCGACATGAAAAACAAAACCGTGCGCGTACGCGATTTCAACTTTAAATATCACCTTCTCGGCAGGATATGGACGGCGCTCGGCGTATTGCTGTTCATATCGGTGCCGATCACTATAGGGCTTTATTACGGGGTCAAGCCGGATTGGCGCGTCTTCGGCACGTCGGCGGTCATCATGCCCTTTATCATCAACTTCCTCGCGGGCATTGCGGAGCCCGTCATCTACGCCCCGATGCTTGGCACAAACAGCGAATATCTGGCGTTCATAACGGGAAATCTTTCAAACCTCAAGATACCCTGCGTCGTGAAAGCGCACGAGATATATCCTACGGAAGCCAACACCGAGGAGCATGAGATCGTCGCAACCGTCGCCGTCGCGACAAGCACTCTCGTCACGGTAGTGATAATCGCGATATTGGTGCTTTGCCTCGCGGTGAGCAATCTGCAAAGCGTAGTCGAAAAGCAAACCTGGATCATGCCCGCTTTCTCCTGCGTGGTATACGCCCTGTTCGGCTCGCTCGGCGGAAAATATATCGTGAAAAAGCCCAAGCTTGCGCTTATATCCGCCGCCGCCATCATAGTTTTGTCCGTGGTGCTCGGCGTCACGAAGGTCGGCAAAACCGTAGGCTCCGCGTATCTGTTTGTAGGAATAGGCGTTTGCGCTCTCTTTGCGGCGCTTCAGATAGTACGCGAAAAACGCAAGCAAAAGGCACAGGAGGAGGAAGACCGACTTGCGGGTATTGCCGATACGCACACGCTCGATGAGCAAAATACCTCCGAAGCCGATGATTGCGCAAACGAAACAACCGGCAATTTAGCCGACGGCGCGGAAGAAACCGAAGCAACCGCGGATGTACCCGAACAAACAAGCGTCTGTTCCGACGAAATCGATTAAAAATTTAATAAATATAAAAAGGCGGCACACGGCGTGCCGTCTTTTTTAATCGACAATAAGATTTATCATTGAGATTGCCGTTATATTGCAAATTCTATCAGGGTTTTGTCGCCCTCGAGAGTTTTCACGGTCACATTACCATCGTCAAGCACGGCGTACGAGCGCTCCGCGTCCTCCGGACACAGACCGAGCGCGCCCACGCAGACGTAGCGCACGCCATCTCTCTCCGTAAAAGCCGCCCTGTGAAAATGCCCGTAAAACACAATATCTCCGCTCTTCGCGCCGACGGGCGGCAAATCGGGATTGCACTTATGCCCGTGCGTGAAAAACACGGTGCGCCCCTGCCACTCCGTGGAAAAGTCGCCGATTATCGGGAAATTGCTTATCATCTGATCCACCTCGCTGTCGCAGTTGCCCTTTATCACGGTGATAAAGGACATCGCGTCGTTGAGCAGCTTGGCGACCCGCATGGGCGCATAGCCCTCGGGAAACGGATTTCTGGGCCCGTGATTGTATATGTCGCCGAGCAAAACCGCTTTGACTTCCTTTTCATGCGCCAAAGCATCGTCGACCTTTTGAAAAAATCTTATCAAGTTTGCCTCCGAGCCGTGCACGTCGGAGCCTATAAACAGCTTCATATTTCGCCTCCTGCCGTTATTGTAGCATACGGTTTTTTTAAGGTCAAACGCAATAAAAAAATAACGGCAGCCTCTTGTAGAGATTTTTATATTATGTTATACTGTCTTTAAATATTGGAGGATATTATGAAAACAGTCAGACTTCGCACACCTTTTGAAATAAGCGATATTCCGCTTTCGGAGTATCCCCGTCCGCAATTCGCAAGAGACAGCTATATCACCCTCAACGGAAAGTGGAATTATGCCATACTTCGCAAAAGCGAAAAATTCAACGGCGCGTATCAGGGCGAGATCCTTGTGCCGTTCTCGCCGGAAAGCTTGCTTTCGGGCTTGCCGGAGGGCACTTTGGTTACTCCCGACGACGTGCTGTATTATAAGCGCGAATTCGACATTCCCGCAGGCTTTTTGAAGGCGACGACCGTGCTTCACTTCGACGCGGTGGACTTCGAGTGCAAGGTCACGCTCAACGGCGCCACCGTAGGCGAGCACAGCGGCGGATATATGCCCTTCGCGCTGGACGTCACGGGCGCGATACGCCCCGGCAAAAACGTTATCGAGGTCGCCGTGACCGACCCGACTGACACATCATACCACACCCACGCAAAGCAGGCGACAAATCGAGGCGGCATTTGGTATACCCCTCAATCGGGCATCTGGCAAAGCGTCTGGCTTGAGAGCATGCCGACTGTATATCTCAAGGACGTCACGATCGTCCCGGACATCGACAACGACGTTCTCAACCTCTCATTCGTCAAATCCGCGCAGGCTCCCGTAAGCATAGTCGCGCTCGACAACGGCGTCGTTATAGCGGAAGCCGTCTGCGAGGGCGATAAGATCTCTCTTCCCCTGCAAAACTACGAGCTTTGGTCTCCCGAAAACCCCAAGCTTTACGACCTTGCGTTCAAGATAGGCGACGACATCGTCAGATCCTATTTCGGCATGCGCAAGTTCAGTTGGGTAAAGGACGCAAACGGCGTCAAGCGCATGGGACTCAACAACAAGCCATATTTCCACACGGGCGTGCTCGATCAAGGCTATTGGTCGGACGGCATGCTCACTCCCCCGTCCAACGCCGCGCTCGAGTACGACGTCAAGCTTGTCAAGTCAATGGGCTTCAACATGATAAGAAAGCACATCAAGATCGAGCCACTGCGCTGGTACTACCACTGCGACAAAGAGGGCGTGCTCGTGTGGCAGGACATGGTCACGGGTGGCACAAAGTACAAGATGATGTACATAGGCGTGCTCGCATTCCTCGAGATCCATATCAAGGACAACACCGAGGCGGCATATAAGCGTCTCGCGCGTCAGGACAAAGAGGGGCGCGACGAGTTCGAGCGCGAGGTGCGCGTCACGATGGACTATCTCAAAAACTGCGTATCCCTCTCTACCTGGGTCGCGTTCAACGAGGGCTGGGGACAGTTCGACTCCGTGCGCATCACAAAGGATATGCAAAAAATCGACCCCACCCGTCTTATCGACAGCGTGTCGGGTTGGAACGATCAGGGCAAGGGCACGTCGGACACGAAGAGTCTGCACATATACTTCAAGCCGATCAAAATGCCGCGCGACCGCCGTTGCATCGTATTGAGCGAATTCGGCGGTTATTCGATAAAGACGGACGGGCACGTATTCAGCCCCAACAAGTCCTTCGGATATCGCATATACAAATCGCCCGAGGCATATGCAAAGGCGTTTAAAAAGCTGTACGAAAAGCGCATAATACCTAATATCGAAAAGGGACTTTCCGCGACGGTTTATACGCAGGTCAGCGACGTGGAAGAAGAAATAAACGGACTTGTGACCTACGACAGAAAGGTCGTAAAGCTGCCCATCGACATGGTGAAAGAGCTTAACGCGCAGCTTGTCATAAAAGAATAATTTATATCAAATCAACAAATATGGCGCTTTATCATGCTGTTTTTGCAGGATAAAGCGCCGTTATAAGCAAAGAGGTATCAAATGAGCATTGCCGACCGTATTTTTATCGACACGTGCCGAGATATAATCGACAACGGTATTTCAGACGAGGGTCTTGACGTTCGCCCCAAATGGCTTGACGGCACGCCCGCGCATACCGTAAAAAAGTTTTGCATCGTCAACCGTTACGATCTGTCAAAGGAATTTCCCATAATCACTTTGCGCCGCACCGCTTTTAAATCCGCGATAGACGAGCTTTTGTGGATCTGGCAGAAAAAGAGCAACAACGTGCATGAGCTCAACTCGCACATCTGGGACAGCTGGGCGGACGAAACGGGCTCTATCGGCAAGGCGTACGGATATCAACTCGGAGTGAAGCATAAATACGCCGAGGGCGAATTCGATCAGGTTGACAGAGTTTTGTACGACCTCAAGCGCAATCCTCAATCGCGCAGGATACTCACCAACATTTACAACTTTGCCGACCTTCACGAAATGCACCTCTACCCTTGCGCCTATTCCATGACCTTCAACGTGACGGGCAGCAAGCTCAACGCGATACTCAACCAACGCAGTCAGGACACTCTTACCGCCAATAATTGGAACGTTGTTCAATATGCGGTGCTCGTCCACATGATGGCGCAGGTGAGCGGGCTCGAGGCAGGCGAGCTTGTGCACGTGATAAGCGACGCGCACATCTACGACCGCCATATCCCTATCGTGGAGCAGATACTCAAAAACCCGCAGTACCCCGCCCCGACGTTCAAAATGAACAAGGATATAAAAAATTTCTATGATTTTACGATAGACGATTTCGAGCTCGAAGATTACAAGTACACCAAACTCGAAAGCAAGATCGAGGTCGCTATATGAAGCTGATAGTTGCGGTCGACAGCAAATGGGGCATCGGCAAAAACAACGATCTGCTCTTTCACCTCAAGGCGGATATGCGTCACTTCGTCGAGCATACGAAGGGCAAAACGGTGATCATGGGCAGCAACACCCTGCGCTCCTTCCCGGGAGGCATGCCTCTTAAGGGACGCACGAATATCGTCTTAAACCCCGACGGGACGCGTGAGGACGCCGAGCAAAAGGGCTATGTCCTTGCCACGTCTCTTGAAAATTTGTTTGAGATACTGTCGGATATCGACACGTCGGACGCATACGTGATAGGCGGCGCGATGATGTATCACACCATGCTGCCCTATTGCGAGGAAGCTGTGATCACCAAAGTGGACGCCGACGGCGAGGCAAGCGTATTTTTCGACGACCTCGACGAGCTTGACGGCTGGCATTGCGTATCTCGGTCGGAGCCTATCGACGACAACGGCTATATGATACGTTTTTGCACGTATAAGAACGACAACCCTTTATCGAAATCATTCGCTTGATCTTCATTGAGATCCATAGGGCGCAAACGCGCCCTTTTATTACGCACGGATTAAAAATATTTATGCAACAAAACGGCTTCTTTAATTGTTTAATAAAGCAGAGGGCAAGATGAACGACAAACAAATAGACAAGCTGCTCGTCGACATCGCACGGGGAGATAACGACGCGTTCGCGGAGCTGTACGAAAGAACAAAGCACGGCGTGTTTTCCTTTTTGTATTCTTATCTCAACAACTATGAGGATACCGAGGACGCGATGCAAAACGTTTATCTGAAGATAAAAACGAACATAGGCAAATACACTCCCGATACCAACGGGCGCGCCTGGATATTGCAGATAGCAAAAAATATCGCCCTCAACGAGATCTATGCAAAAAAACGCGCGACCGTCAACATCGACGACGTGGATATCAAGGTCAGGGACAGCCTTCCGATGGGCGTATCGCAAGCGATGCAGGCCGCGCTCGACGAGGACGAACGGCGAATAGTCATACTGCACGTGCTGTGGGGATACAAGCACAGGGAGATAGCGCAGCGGCTTGGCTGCCCGACGGGAACGATAACGTCAAAGTATAAAAGAAGCGTACAAAAATTAAAGGAAGCGTTAAAGGAGGCGGAACTATGAAATCTTGGAAAAAAATCTGGATGGAAGAGCTTGACAGATCCGTCCCTACTCTCGATAAGGCGACAAAGGATATGCCTATAGCCGTCGGCGCGCAGACGAACGTCAACCGCGACGGCACGGCGGTCAAATCAAAAAAGCCGATGATAACCGCATTGGCGACGGTGACGGCTGTGCTTCTGTTGGGCATTATTCTCACCTGCGTACTCGTATTCAAGCCGACGGAGGCGATACGGTACGCATTCGCAATAGAGATCAATCCCGCCGTCACACTGACAACCGACGAGCACGGCAACGTCACCGCCATCGTATCCGCAAACTCCGACGCCGACGTCGTTTTGTCCGACGAAGAAGCCGCGTCGCAGATAGGCAAGCCTATCGCGCAGGTTGCGGTATGGTATGCCGACCGCGCCGCTATGCTCGGATTTATGGATCTCACCGAAAAGGGCTCCGCCGTGCGCATAAGCTCCTGCAACGGCAGCGAAAGCATTTTGCAAGACGCGCAAACCTCTTTACAGGATTATTTCGTGCAAAAGGGGATTTTTGCCGTTGTGGTAAGCGAAAGCGTCGACATAAAGGAGCTTTCGCAAAGATGCGGCATATCCGCGGATTCCGCGTCTGCGCTCGCAAACGCGATATCCCGCTCCGCAACCCTTTTCAACGACAGGCTTGCGCAAGCGGCGGCAAGCGCGGAAGCCTTGCAGGCTTTATATAAGCAAAACGTGCTGTCCTCAACTCTTGCGGAAGCTATCAAGGATTGTCTGTCGTCCAATATCGCAAATATAGAAAGAAACGCCGCCGAGCTTAAAGAGCTTTTGAGGCTTTATTTCGACATACTTACGCACAAGGACAATCCCGCGTTGATACTCTGAGATTATTGGTATGTCAAGGCGCACTATCCGGTGCCGCCGGAGGGCGACTTCGCCGCGCTTATGACGCAGATGGAAAACGCGCTTGCCGCATATAAGACGCATTACGGCGTAGAGATATCCTCGCCCGACGATCTGACAAAAGCAAGCGAGTGCTACGTTTTGCTCTCCGTCGAACAGATAAAAGCCGTGATCGCAAACTTTTCGTCGGATCTGCTCCTGCAGTACTCCTCCGCTCTGTCCGACATATTGGGACTTATAGGGCTTGCGGACAGCCCGATCGCAGGTCTTTTGCAGATCCCTCAAAACACGCGGGAGTTTTTGGACAATCTCCGTTCCGCTTTGTCCGTCGAATTCGAATACCGCAAAAACGCCGTCCGCGAAATTTACGACGGTTTGCAGGCTATAAGCCGTGAGGATTACGATGCTTTCGAGGAAAACATAATCAACGAATACGGCTCCCTGCAACAATATTGGGACGCGATAAAATAATTTCAAATATTTGGAAAATTCTGCAACAAAACCGCCTTTTGATTTGTTTAATATACAAACAAATCAGGAGGCTTTCTTATGAAAAAGAAACTACTTGCACTTTGCGCGTTGACCTGCGTCGGAGCCTTGAGCGTCTCGCTTGTCGCGTGCAACGATAAGGGCGCGTCGGAAGCGACTTCGTTCGTGAGCTTGGACATCAACCCTTCGATCGAACTCACTCTCGATAAAAACGAAAAGGTCGTCAGCGTCTACGGCGCAAACGAGGACGCGCAGGTTCTGCTGTACGGCGAGGATAGCGTCATCGGCATGAGCGTTGAAAATGCGGTGAGCAAGATAACGCAGCTGTCCGTCGAGCTCGGCTATATCAACGAGGACAACAAGGTCGTTCAGACCTCCGTCTCGGCTTCGGCAAACGCGGAAAAGCTACAGAGCAAGATAAACGCGCAGATCACCGCGACCGCAACGGGACTCGATATGGAAATAAGCTGTAGCGTCGCGGACGCGTATTCGCTGCTTCGCAAGCTGGAAAACGTAAAGGCGCAATATCCGGACAACGAAAAAATACAGGCGATGACTCCGCAACAGTTCAAACTCGTTATTTCCGCGTCGGAAACAGGCGAAATCACTATAGAAGCCGCGGCAGAGCTCAATACTCAACAGCTCGTAAAGCTCGTCACCGAAGCGCATAAAAACGCGGAGCAGTTTGCGACCGACGCATATCTCAAGGCAAAGACCGCCGCAAACGACGCATACGACAAGGCGGTGGGCGCGGCGATAGACGGTATCTATACAAGCTATTATATGGCGCACCACCCCATGAACGCATACTACGGCTTGGCTTATCAAGGATACAAAACCTCCGCGAGAGGACTCAACGCGCTTGCGGATACGCTTGACTTCATTGAGGACGTCTGCGACTATCCCTTGGACGAAGCGCAGATAAGCGCGATATCGCAGGCTCTCGGTCTCGGCGATAACGTAGACGCGCTCAAAAACTCCGACGGCGAGATCACAGTAAAAAGCGTTGAAGCATATGCGGATAAAACATTCAAAAACACGCAGGCCTCGCAAGAGCTCGAAGCGATGAAGGCACAGCTTACAGCCGCGCTTTCCGATGCGGAAAACGTCGTGCAGCAAAAGATAAACGAGCTTTCAAAGGAATACGAGCCGCAAATAAGCGCGGTGACCGCAACGATCAACACGGCGCTCAACGGCTTGGAGGCGTTTATTCCCGCAGGTATTTTGCCGCAGATACAGCAAATAAAGACCGACCTGACGGATATCTCCGAGCAAATCACGGCAATAGCCGCCGACGGCAAGATCACATCAGAAGAGGTCCGCGCGATGGCCGCCTTATTGGAAAGAAAATCCGCATCCTCTCTCGAGAGCATACAAAACGATCTGACAGCGGAGGAGCTTGAAGAGGTAAAGGCTCTTCAGCAAGCCGCGCTTGACAAGATCTCAAACGAAAAAGTCAAATTCGACAACGCATTGACGCAGGCGGAACAAACCGCAAAGCAATATCTGCAACAGCTCAAGGACGAGCGCAAAGCGAACTGACTCTCACATCTCCCCTATAAAGAAAAACAGCTTCAAGCGATTGCAAGAAGCTGTTTTTCTCATATGCGAATAAAATCAGTCCAATGCGAATCCCGCCTCGAAGCACGCCTTATTGCTTGGGATAAACTGCGGCTTTGAAGCGTAAACCTTCTCTATGGTGGACAGTATCACTTCCTTGGGGAAAAGCCCGCTGTGTCTGATATACGCGCCGAGTATGACGAGGTTGCTCGCCTTATTATTGCCGTTTTCGTGCGCGATCCTGTTTGCGTCGACATACACCGCTTTTGCGGCGGTATTGGCGCACTTATCGGTGATGAGCGAGCTGTTTATCACGATCAGTCCCCCGCTTTTTACGCTCATTTGAAATTTATCAAGCGAGGGCTTATTCATCGCGATAAGAGTGTCAGATGTTGCGATGATAGGAGACGCGACGGGTTTTTCCGCGTCTATCACGACGGAGCAATTTGCCGTGCCTCCGCGCATCTCGGGCCCGTAGGACGGAAGCCACGTGGCATATTGGTTTTCATACATCGCCGCGTATACAAGCAGTTGTCCGAGCGACAGCACTCCCTGCCCGCCGAAGCCCGCGATCACAATTCTTTCCATACTCAAATCTCCTTAAATACGCCAAGCGGATATTGCGCCGTCATTTCGTTTTTCACATATTCGAGCGCCTGCACCGGCGACATATGCCAATTTGTCGGGCAGGTGGACAGCAACTCCACAAAGGAAAAGCCCTTGCCCTCTTTTTGATTTTGAAACGCCTTAAGCACAGCCCTTTTCGCCTGCCTCACGTTTTTGACATCCGCGAGAGAGCATCTTGCTATATAGCTCGGGCCGTCGAGAGTGGCAAGCATCTCGCACATGCGCACGGGATATCCGTTGACCTGCGCGCTTCTACCAGACGGACACGTCGTCGACTTTTGTCCCAGAAGCGTCGTGGGCGCCATTTGCCCGCCCGTCATGCCGTATATGGCGTTGTTTATGAATATCACCGTGATGTTCACCCCTCTCGTCGCGGCATGCACGATTTCCGCCATGCCAATCGACGCAAGGTCTCCGTCTCCCTGATAAGCGAAAACTATATTATCCGGGTTGACGAGCTTTATGCCCGTCGCGACCGCGGGCGCGCGACCGTGCGCCGCCTCCTGCATGTCGCAATTGAAATAATTGTACGCAAACACGGCGCAGCCTACGGGCGCAACGCCCACGCAACGCCCCTCCGCGCCTATCTCCTCAAGCGACTCCGCAACTATCCTGTGCGCTATGCCGTGAGTGCACCCGGGACAATAATGAAAGGGCGCGTCCGTCAAGAAGGAAGTTTTTTCAAACACTGTAGTCATAATTGCACCTCCTTTTCCACAAAAGCGGCTATATCGTCAGGCGACATTACGTTTCCGCCCGAGCGGCCGTAAAACTTCACCGGCTTTTTGCCGCCCGCGACCAACCTTACGTCCTCTACATACTGTCCCATGCTCAACTCCGTCGCCACAAGCTCCTTCACGGAGTCGTTGCCGATCACTTTTTGAAACTCGGCTTTGGGGAAAGGATACAGCGTGATCGGGCGCAGAAGTCCCGCTCTTATGCCCTTTTCCCGAAGCATATCCACTGCGCTCTTCGCAATGCGCGCTACCGTGCCGTACGCCGTGATCACTATCTCCGCGTCGTCCGTGAGATAGCTTTCGCACATGACCTCGTTTGCGCACATATCGTCGTATATCTTTTGCAATTTCTTATTCATCGCCTCGAGCTCGTCCGGCACGATGTAAAGAGAATTTATTATACGCCTGCCTTGCCCCACGCCCGTTCCGTCCGTGGCCCAAGGCTTTTTGGGAAACGTCGAAGGGTCTTTCATGACGGGCAGCGTCACCGCCTCCATGATCTGCCCGAGCATACCGTCGCCCAAGATCATGACGGGCAGACGGTATTTTTCCGCCTTGTCGTACGCGTCGTAAAGCAGATCGACGCACTCCTGCACGGAGCATGGGCTGTAAACCAACATCCTGTAGTCGCCGTGTCCTCCGCCCTTTACCGTCTGGAAGTAATCGCTTTGCGCGGGCTGAATGCCGCCGAGACCGGGGCCGGAGCGCACCATGTTTATGATGACGCAAGGCAGCTCCGCTCCGCAAATATAGCTTATTCCCTCCTGCTTGAGGCTTATGCCGGGGCTTGACGAGCTTGTCATCGCCCGCGCTCCCGCGCCCGCCGCGCCGTAAACCATGTTTATAGCCGCAATCTCGCTTTCCGCCTGAATAAACCTTCCTCCCACCTGCGGCAACCGCCAGCTCATGTATTCGGGGATCTCGTTTTGAGGCGTTATGGGATATCCCGCATAAAAGCGGCAACCGCCGCGTATGGCGGCTTCGGCTATAGCTTCGTTGCCTTTCATCAAGCGTCTTTCTTCCATAGTCATTTCTCCACCTTTATGACGCAATCGGGGCACATAGTCGCGCAAAACGCGCAGGCTATACACTTGTCCTCGTCCGTCGTCACCACTACGTAATAACCCTTGCCGTTGCTTTGCGTATCGGAAACGGCAAGAATTTGCTTGGGACACGCCTGCACGCACAAGCCGCAGCCCTTGCATCGCTCTTTATCAAACGTCAGTTTAGCCATAAAACCTCTCTATAAAAAATTTACTGCACCGTATCCTTGGTGCAGTAAAACGATTTCTGTTATTTTAGGTTGCACCAAATCAATTATCCGCTCCGGAGATAATTTTGTTGAATTGCTCGAGAAGAAGCGCCATCTGCGCCGCGTCGTCGTTGTTCTGTTGCGGAGCGGCCTGCGGTGCGGGCTGGGGAGCGGGTTGAGGCGCAGCCTGTTGCACGGGAGCCTGCTTTCTTGCGACCGCCGCTCTCTTGGGAGCCGCTTGCGCGGTGGGTTCAACCTTTCTGTAGCCGGCGTTGAGCACGGTCTGCGTGGTTGCGTTGGGATCGAGATAAATGACCTTGTTGCAAAGGACGGAGTTTTTATCCTGCTCGATAACGCCCGCGACGACGTCCTTGCCGTACGCCTTAAGATATGCGATCAAAGGCGTGATATCGCCGTTGCCGTAGATTATGAAAAAGCCGTCGATATTGGGGAATTGGGCAAGTCTTGCCGCGTCGATGACCTGACGCAGATCCAATTTGCCTTTTCTCTTTTTGGGAAGCGCGGAAAGCGCGTCATAGCTGTTTTCCTGAATAAACTCGCCGTAATCCTTCGTACGCTTTGCAGAATAGCCGTAAAATTTGCACGCGGCGATCTCGCCGATGCGGGACAACTCTTCAAGCGCCGCCGCAAACGTGCTAAAAGGGACTCTCACGCTTTCGATATCCGCAAGAACGACATATTTTTTGCTTGCTGCCATAATCTTCTCCTCTGCCAACCACCATAGCGGCGCAGGCTTCACAGTGTTTTATATTATATAAATTATTTTAGCTTATAAAGACCGATTTGTCTATACTTTTTTATTTATTTATGTTAAACAAACTCGTTTTACCCGCAAAAACCGTCCGTTTAACCGCCGTTTTCGTACAAAAATATGCAAAACCGCAAGGCTTTCGTCAAATTTTGCTCTCTCTTTTATAGTAAAACAGCCACTGCTGCACAAATCCCGCGTTTTTACCGAACCTGTCGACCAAAGCTGCGGACATCTTTTCCGCCGGCATGCCGGGATATTCCGCCGCAAACACCTTCTTTATCCAGGTATCCACGGGAAACACGTCGAAGCGGTTGAAGCCGAACAGCAATATACAGTCGGCAACCTTTCTTCCCACGCCGTGCAGGGACATAAGCTAGATCGGAAGAGCGTCGTGTAGGGAAAGAGTGTCCGTGAAGGTGTTGT
>CANDBZ010000033.1 GCA_947383095.1 uncultured Clostridia bacterium
CCTTGCCGATGATATCGCCGAGCTTATCGGGATCGACGGAGAAGGAAACGATCTTGGGCGCCCACTTGCTCAATTCAGGACGCGCCGCGGGAAGCACCGCAAGCATCTTGTCGAGGATTTGCAGCCTGCCCACTCTCGCCTGCTCGAGCGCCTTGGTGAGGATCTGTTCGTCTATACCCTTGATCTTGATATCCATCTGTATGGCGGTGATGCCCTCCGTGGTGCCCGCGACCTTGAAGTCCATATCGCCGAGGAAGTCCTCAAGACCCTGTATATCGGAAAGCACCGCGACCTTGCCCTGCTCTTCGTTTTTGATAAGGCCCATCGCGATACCTGCCACGGGAGCTTTGATCGGGACGCCTGCGTCCATGAGCGCGAGCGTGCTGCCGCACACGGAAGCCTGCGACGTGGAGCCGTTGGAGCTCAATATATCGGACACCGTGCGGATCGCATACGGAAATTCCTCTTCGTTGGGAAGCACGGGTTCGAGAGCGCGTTCCGCAAGAGCGCCGTGACCGATCTCGCGTCTGCCGGGGCTCTTGAGAGATTTCGCCTCGCCGGTGGAATATCCGGGCATGTTGTATTGATGCATATATCTCTTATAGTAGTCGTCGTCCAAGCCCTCGAGCCTCTGCGCCTCGGAAATAGTGCCGAGCGTGCAGGTCGTCATAGCTTGAGTCTGACCTCTCGTGAAGATAGCGCTGCCGTGAACGCGCGGAAGCATACCGACCTCGCACCAGATGGGACGGATCTCCGTAAGATTTCTGCCGTCGGGACGCACGCCGTTGTCGAGTATCTTGGCGCGGACCTTTTCCTTCTTGAGATAATACAGGCTGTCGAGGATGAATTTGACCTTCTTGGGCACGTCGTTGAAGTCGTCCGCAAAGTGCGCGAGCACGTCTTCGTTGAGCGCGTCCTCTCTCGCCTCGCGCTCGTAGCGGTCAAACGCCTCGAGGACATAGTCCATCTTTTCGTTCGCATATGCGCGCACAGCCTCGTTGACGTCGTCGGGGATATGCTCGAGCTCGATGTCAAGCTTCTTTTTGCCGACCTCCGCCTGAATGCCCTCGATAAACGCGACGATCTTTTTGATTTCTTCATGTCCGAACATGATCGCGCCAAGCATTTCCTTCTCGGTGATCTCGTTCGCGCCCGCCTCGACCATCATGATCGCGTCTTTGGTGCCGCTCAAGTTGAGCGTGAGTTTGGATTTGGCGCGCTGCTCGCTGTCCGGATTTATCACGTACTCGCCGTCCACCATGCCGACTACGACGGAGCCCGTGGGACCTGCCCAGGGAATATCCGATATGGACAACGCGACGGACGAGCCTATCATGCCAAAGACCTCCGGAGGCGTGTTGGTGTCAACGGAGAGCACCGTTGCGATGACGGTCACGTCGTTGTAAATGCCCTTGGGGAACAAGGGACGAATGGGACGGTCGATAAGACGCGAGGTGAGGATCGCTTTGTCGCTCGCTCTGCCCTCTCTTTTTTTGAAGCCGCCGGGAATTTTGCCGATTGCATACATCTTCTCCTCGTAATCGACGCTCAAGGGGAAGAAATCCATGCCGTCGCGAGGCGTCTTTGACATAGTCGCATTGACCATGACCACTGTGTCGCCGCAGCGGACGACGCATGAGCCGTTTGCCTGACCGCAATACGCGCCCGTTTCAACGACGAGCTCTTTGCCGCCGACAGTTGTTTTGAAAATTTTTCTTTCCATAGTTTACTCCTACTCTGGGAATTCCGTCATTCCCGAATTTTATTTTTTTCATTATTGCGCCAAACGTCAACCCTTTTCCCTCGCAAAACACGTATGCTTTGCGGGGACCCTTGCGGGACACAAAATCGCATATATGCGAATTTTGTTTTGAGCGCAAACTCACAAGGGGCAAAATGCGGCAAATCAATCGCCTCATTTTGCAAATATAAATTTTTGACTCAAACGTCAAAAGAGTGCGGAAAACTCCACACTCCTTTATATTTTACTTTCTCAAGCCGAGCGAGCTGACGATAGCGCGATATCTCTCGATGTCGGTGTCCTTGAGGTAATTGAGCAGGCTTCTTCTGTGCCCGACCATCATGAGCAGACCTCTGCGGCTGTGATGGTCCTTGTGATGCACCTTAAGATGCTCCGTCAATTCCTGTATTCTCTTCGTGAGAAGCGCAATCTGCACCTCGGGAGAACCCGTGTCGCCCTCGCTGCGGGCATACGTTGCTATAATCTGTTGCTTTGTTTCCTTATCCATTGATTTTACCTCCTCCGCTGGATAAATAATTCGCTTTGAACCAAGTAAGGACTTGGAGATTGTCGAAACCTCGTCCAAAGTACGGTATTTATATTATCACAATAAATTTATAAAGTAAAACAATATTGCAAATATTTCCATACGTTTTTTATTTTTAATAAATCGTAATATAACGTCACGCTCGCTTCCAAAATTCCGCCTGCCGCTCGAGCATCAGCTCTATGTTTTTCACATACTCCAGCGGCTCCTTGTAGTTCGCGCAGCGCGTGATGAGCTGCTTGCTTTTATCGAGTTTTTTTGAAATTCCGTTCGCGCCGTTCGCAATGATGGAGGTGTCCTCCTCCATGATGTCGATATTATACAGACACTCCTTGCCGGGCTTTGCATATCCTACGTTCTCGAGGTTGCCGCTTGTGTATTTTTGTCTATACATATAGTACGGAGCATATCCCGCGGAGACCAACTTGTCGTAGGCATATTCCACCATTCTGCTTGCCGTCTCGCAATCGGTGTTGTCATATCCATCCTGCTTGAGCGCCGAGCCCTTTTTGAGATAAAGCGTATGTACGGTGATATTTTCGGGCGCAAGCGCAACGGCGGTGTCAACGCTGTATTTAAAATCCTCAAAGCTCTCGCCGGGAAGCATGGCAATCAAGTCCATATTTACGTCCAGCTTGCCCCTTGCGAGGACGTACGCGTTGACGCTGTCGCCCACGCTGTGCCGTCTGCCTATCTTCTCGAGAGTGGCGGCGTTGAACGTCTGCGGATTGACGGATATCCTCGTCACCCCGTGGGACAGCAGCAAGTCTATCATATCCTTGTCAATAGTGTCGGGACGTCCCGCCTCCACGGTGAACTCGCTCGCGCCGAAGTGACAGTGCTCCAGCACTCTGTCAAGCATGTCGTGCCCTATCGACGTGGGCGTGCCTCCGCCGATATACACGGCTCTTATCTTAAGCCTTTTCCTCTTGACAAGCGCGTGAGTTTGCTCGAGCTCGCGTATAAGGCAATCGACATAAGGCTCGACAAGCTTCTTCTGCCTGTCGAGCGGCAGGCTGACAAAAGAGCAATATGCGCACTTCGTGGGGCAAAACGGAATGAATACAAACACGTCGAACTGCCTCGACGATTTGTTGCGCAAGGGTCTTTGAACGTCGACGATCCTCTCTATAAGCCCGACCTTTTTTTCATCCACGTCATAGTCGTCCAAAAACACCTGTCTTGCCGATTTGCCGTAATGCTCTCTGTCGTTTTGAATTTCCGTATATAGCTTTGTCGGACGTATGCCCGTGAGGCAACCGTAAGGCAGCTTTACCCCCGTCAGAAAGCAAAGCGTTCTGTACACCGCGACCTTTATATGCCGCTTTTCTATCCTCTTGCGCGTCAGCTCGTCGTATTCGCCGAACGGGAAATAAAAATTCTTTTGAAATTTGTCGTACTTATCCGACGATACGCTCACCTTGAAAGCGTCTCCGCTTGCTCCGTAATCCACGGCAATAGATAGATCCTCGCCCGTCGCGCCCTCAAAAAGGCGGACAAGCTCCGCAATATCGTTTTTGTATTCCTCTTTGCATATGGAAAAATCTATCATCCTCGGTATCCTTATCTCGTCCGCGTCCTTCAGTCCGCAGAACGCTCTTTATCTCCGCCGTACTCGCACAGTATGGGGTTATAATTGCGCTCATAGCTCAACGAGGTGAACTCCCCGTGTCCTGGATACAAAACGCAATCCTCATGCTTTAAATTAAACAGCCCGTTGACAATCGAGTTTTTGAGTTCTTTGAAGCTGCCGTCATAAAAATCAGTCCTGCCGTAGGAGCATTTGAAAAGCGTATCTCCGCAAAAGACGGCGTCCCCGATTTTATAGCACACGCCGCCCGCGCTATGCCCCGGGGTGTGTATCACGGCGACTTTAAGCCCCGCCAAAGTCAAGGTCTCGCCGCCCTCCAACAGAATATCGGGGACGAACGGCGGCACCTTTATCCCGCAGACGAAGCCCATGTTTTTGAAAGAAGAGATCTTGTCGCAATCCGCCTTGTGCATAAAAACGGCGACTTTTCTTTCATCGCTTTGAGGCGCGATTGCCGCGAGCTCCGCAACTCCTCCGATATGATCGAAATGCGCGTGCGTTATCAGTATCGCTTCCGGCTTCGCATTATTTTCCGCAAGCGTCGCCGCTATTTTCTGCGGCTCGCCTCCCGGATCCACGACAAAAGCCCTATCGCCGTTCAAGACGATATACGTGTTTGTTTTCATCGGAGACGTATTGAGCTTTAATACCTGCATGTTTTCTGATTTTACCCGTTTTTTATAATTGTTTGACGATACTATTTCAATTTTTCCGTTAATTTATAATAGTTTTCGCCTCAACGCCTGATATCCATTATGCCTTTTATATTCCGCAGCTTCTTTATAAGCTCCTCGAGGTCGCTGGCTTTTTTTATCTGCACGGTGATGATGATCTCGCCTATGCCGCCTTTTTCGTCGATCACCCTCGCGTTTGCCGCCGCTATCTCGAGCTTTGCTCCCGCGATGTAGGAGGTGATCGAAGCAAGAAGTCCGCTCTTGTTTTCGCACGTTATCGTCAGCGTGGCGTTAAAGCTTTCTCTGCCGTTGCTGTCCCAGCTCACGGGGATAAGTCTCTCGTCCTCCATGCCCTTGACATTGGGACAATCGCTCCTGTGCACGGACACCCCTCTGCCTCGCGAAATATATCCCACTATAGGATCGCCGGGAACGGGCGAGCAGCACTGCGCCATACGCACGGTGAAATTGGCGTTGCCGTTGACAAGCACGCCGCTCTTGGAATGGGGCGCCTTCGGCTTTTGCTCCGAGCGGACGGAAATTGCGTCGGACTCCTGTTGAGGCGATTCCTTTTTAAAGGTCTCTATTATTTTGGAAAGCACTTGATTTGTGGTAAGTCCGCCATAGCCGACCTCCGCGTACAAATCGTCCTCGCTTGCCATGGAGTGCCTTGTAAGCAGGTGTTGGAGCATATCCTCCGTCAGCAAGTCTCCGAGAGCGTAGCCTCTGCGCTTCGCTTCCCTCTCGAGCATATCCTTGCCGCGCGCGATATTTTCGTCTCTCTTTTCCTTTTTGAAGTACGCGCGTATTTTGGAGCGCGCGGACGCGGTGCGCACAAACTTGAGCCAATCGAGGCTGGGACCTTTAGAAGTCGATGAGGTAACAATTTCCACGATGTCGCCGTTTGCAAGCTTGGTTGACAGCGGCACCATTTTTTTGTTTATCTTTGCGCCGACGCATTTGTTGCCTATCTGCGAGTGTATTTTATAAGCCAGGTCCACAGGCGTCGAGCCAACCGGCAAGCCGTGGACGTCGCCCTTCGGCGTGAAGATAAAGACTTCGTCGTCAAAGACGTTTATCTTTATCGCGTCCATAAATTCCTTTGCGCCGTCGATATCCTTTTGCGCGTCCATGACCTCGCGCAGCCACTTGACCTTGCTGTCGAGCTCGCTGTCGGAGCCTGTCGTGCCCTCTTTATACTTCCAATGCGCGGCTATGCCGTATTCAGCCACCCTATGCATCTCGTAGGTGCGTATCTGTATCTCAAACGTCTCGTTGTACGGCGTGATGACCGTCGTATGCAGCGACTGATAATTGTTTGCCTTGGGCATGGCGATATAATCTTTAAATCTGCCCGGCAGCGGTTTCCACATAGTGTGGATCTCGCCGAGCATGGTATAGCAGTCCTTTATGGAATCCACGATGATCCTCACGGCAAGCAAATCGTATATCTGATCTATGTCTATATGCAGATTGTGCATTTTTTTGTATACGGAATAAAAATGCTTCGGTCTGCCGTTGACCTCGCCGTGTATATCCATTTCATTGAGCTTTTGCACTATCTGCGCGCATACCTTATCCAAAAAGCCCTGCCTTTCGCTGCGTTTTGCGTTGACTGATTCGCTTATATACTTGTATTCGTCGGGCAAAAGATACTTCATGGAAAGATCTTCAAGCTCGCACTTGAAAAACGAAATACCCAACCTGCCTGCGAGCGGGGCATAAATATCCAACGTCTCTCTCGCAATACGCGCCTGCCTGTCGGGAGACAGATATTGCAAAGACCTCATGTTGTGCAAACGGTCGGCAAGCTTGATTATGACGACGCGCAGATCCTTCGCCATGGCGACGAATATCTTGCGAAAGTTTTCCGCCTGCGCCTCCTCCCTGTTGACAAAGCGCAATTTATCAAGCTTGGTGACGCCCTGCACAAGCTCCAATATCTCCTCGCCGAAGACGTTCTTCATCTCCTCCGGCGTGACGGCGGTGTCCTCCAACACGTCGTGCAAAAAAGCGGCGATAACTGTGGAGCTGTCAAAGCCGAAGTTAGAAAGTATCTCGACGACGGCGCAGGGATGAGTAAAATAATCCTCTCCGGAGCTGCGTTTCTGTCCCTCGTGAGCGCGCTTGGCAAAATCGTGCGCCTTTTTTATTTCGGCGTACTTATCGGGATATGTCTTCCTCAATTTGACAAGCAGTTCTTCCATATTCGTCTCGATATTGCAATAATTAAAGTTATATTAAAAAATATTATAGCTCAATAATCGCCGCCTGGCAACGACCAAATTGTCAAATTTGCAAATTTGACCGCTTTGAGATAAAAAACGTCCGTTCGGATAAACCGTCAATCGTGCAATAGATTTCTGTATACAACGGAATCCGCAAGCGTCACGGAGCCTTTGCTCACGTTTAAAGTCCCACGCGCGCCGATTTCGACAAGTCCCAAGTCCTTGAAAATTTTAATAGCCGCCATAAATACGGACTCGCTCGTCTTGTATCTTTCGCAAAGCCGCAAATAAAGCGCTCTCATGTTGGAGGCCCTTGTCACGCGTGCAGAAAGCAATAGCAGCTCCTTATATATTGCGCGCAGTTCGCCGTCCGTTATCTTCAATTTGCGCGGAGACGCGTCCTCTATAAGCGCGTAAACATTCTTTGCGCTTGAGCGTATATGGGCAAGATAGCCGTCCGTCAAAGCTCTGCCCGCAACGGCGACGTTATCGTAATAGCCGAAATCAAAATCTTTATCGGGACATACTATCACGGCATTTTTTGGATTGAGGTCGCAAAAGCCTCCGATCGAAACGGGCAAATTACCGACCTCTTTGCATTCGGAGCAAATATGCGCGTATTCGTCTCCACTGAAGCATACGACGAGCGTACCGAAAGGAGACGCCTTTAAACCCGAAATAAGGCGCGCGCATGCTTCGTTATCGCCGCCGAGATCGATAGGATTTGCCGCCGCTTCGCACTCGAGCTGATGCAGATTGAGGCAGGTCGCCTCGTCCGCCGACAGATTTACTACGCCGAGCTCCACCGAACGCAACACCCCCTGCGCGCTCAATTCGTTGCGAAAGCTGTTTGCATCAAGCGAAATTTCAAACGACGCTTTCCCCGTTTTTGCAAATAAAATTTCCGAATAGCTCGAAAAGCCTAAAATGTCCAGATTGTCCGTATGACATTTCACATGATTGGAAAACCCGATACGTTCAAACTTAAGCCCTTCGCTTCTGATAAGAAAGTTGGGGCGCGGGTTGCCGTAGCCGGTGGGCTCAAGCAGCTTAAGCTCCTGCGCGAACGGCAAAAAGTCATAATCCAAAGGCAGTTCCATTTCGCATTTTGTGCATGGGTCAAAATCGGCAAGCGAATGCGTTTTTAAAATCAAATCGTTTGCCGCTTGTTTAAAGGACTCAAAATTCTCCGCATTAAGACTTGCGCCTGCCGCCTGCGCATGCCCGCCGAAGCTTGTAAAATACCCGTTCAGATTGCTGAAAACATCAAATATGTTGACTGTCGATATGCTGCGCGCGGAGCCCTTGAGCATACCGTCGCGCTTTGAAAACAGTATAGCGGGTCTTTTAAACTCCTCCACGAGCTTCGCGGCGGCAATTCCCAGCACTCCCGCCTCCCAGCCTTCGCTATACAAGGCGATAATTCCCATTTGGGAAAAATCTTCGCCGCGCAACATATCCTTTGCCTCTTTTACGGTATTCTCGCAAAGCTCCTGTCTGTACGCATTATCCCTGACAAGCTCCTCGGCAAGAGTTTTCAGCAAAAAATAGTCGTTTTGCAAGAATAGATCCACAACCTTCATCGCGCTTTTGACTCTGCCGGCGGCGTTTATCCGCGGCGCCAGACGAAACATAATGTTTTGCGACGATAAAGGATCCTCGCCCAAAAGCAGTTTTATGCCCGTGCGAGGCGATTTTTGCATTTGCTTTATACCGAAATAAGCAATTATTCTGTTGTCGCCCAAAAGCGGCACCACGTCCGCGACGGTCGCGATAGCGGCGATATCGAGATATTTTTCCGCCTCGCTTCTTCCCGCCAGCGCCTCGACCAACTTTAAGGCAACGCCCGCGCCGCACAGCTCATAAAAGCCTTTTTTTTCGATCTTGGGGTCGACGACGGTGCAGGACGGGATCGCATCCTGCGGTTCATGATGATCCGTGACGATGAGGTCTATACCCGCGGACGACAGATACCGCGCTTCTTCAACGGCGGTTATGCCGCAATCCACTGTTATCACAAGCTTCGGGGCATGTCTCTTCACCAGCCGCTCGAGCGCGGCAAGACTCATGCCGTAGCCGTCCTTATTGCGGTCGGGTATAAAATACTCCGCGTCGGTCTTATCGCGCAAATACAGCATGAGAATTGAAACTGCGCAGATACCGTCGCAGTCATAGTCGCCGTATATCAAAATCTTTTCTTTGTTTGAAATGGCGCGACGCACTCGCTCGGCGGCTTTATCCATATCGGCGATTTCAAAAGGAGAGGATAGATCCGATAGCGACGGATATAAAAATTTTTGCGCCTCGTCCTCTTTCACTCCCCTGCCGACGAGAAGCTTCATAAGCTCCGCGGAAATGCCGAGCTTTTGAGCAATTTTTTTCTGCTCTTGAGTTATGTTAAGATTTTCGTTTTTCAAAACATATCGCATAAAAACCGCCGGAAGTATAAAACAACGCCCTCATCGTTTTGCGATAAGGGCGTTCGTCGTTGTTATTTTTTCTTGAAGGTCGTATTTTTCTTGGAATACTTATAGACCTTGTTCGACTGTTGCTTTTGCCCTGCCTGCTTGACTGCCTTGGGGGCGGGAGAAGCGGTAACCGCCTTCGGCTGCGCAGTGGCAAGAATTATTTCCTCGCCGTCGTCGTCCTTGTCGTATGTGACGGAGTTGCGCTTGGCGTACTTCTCTCTCGTCCTGTCGAACGACCTGCTCATCGCCGCCCACAAAGGTGTGGCAAGGAACACGGACGAATACATACCCGCGACAAGTCCGAGGATGATCGGCACGCAGAATTCGCGTATGGTATCGCTGCCGAGTATCGCGAGGAAGATGACGGTGACCATCGTCGTGAACGTCGTGTAAACGGAACGCGTAAACGTGCTGCGCACCGCCTCGTCGCCGATCCTCTCATAGTTGATGTTCTTCTGCCCTTTGAGAGGCTTAAGAGACTCGCGGCAACGGTCGAAGATGATGATCGTATTGTTGATAGAATAAGCGATTATCGTGATCATAGCCGCGACGTACGAGCTGTTTATCTGCACTCTGCAAATGACCGTGAGCGCAAACATGATGACGACGTCGTGAAGAAGAGCTATGATCGCCGCAAAGCCGCTCATCAAAGTAAATCTGATGATGATGTAAATGAGTATCAGGACGACGGAAACCGCAAGAGCTATACCGGCCTTGGACAGCAGATCCTGCGCCGCGGTCGCGCCTATAGACTCGTACTTGACGTTGTTCTCTCTTTCATACAGTGAGTCTACCGCTGTACGGATCTTGATATTGAGGTCGTCGATGTCCTTATCGTTTCGGGATATGTTCTTATATCTGAAGGCTATTGCGGTATTGTCCGGATTGTTTGCAGTGATTTTTTGAGCATAGCTCACCTTGACGCCGAATTCCTCTATAGCCTCGGTTATTTTGACCCTGTTTTCCTCAAACTTGACGTCATCGAGAATATCTTCGCCTATCGTGACGGTAAGGATAGTGCCGCCTTCGAAGTCGATGCCGATGCCGACCGCGTCGCCGTAGCTGCCGCCGGTTGCGCCCAGCGCAACGATCACGATGAGAGCGATAAGCACGATCACGAACGGCACCATGCCGAAGAACTTGCCGTATTTGCTGACGCTGAAAGTATTGCAAAGATTGCGGAAGCTGCTTTTTTGTTTATTCATAATTACGCCTCCTCCCTTGCAATTTGACCGTTGAAGCCGACGGCTTCCTCTTGCTCTTCCTTATCCGCTTTGCGCTTGAGCCCGTAGAACCTTTCGCTCTTGCTGTTGAGCGGCATAAACGCCTTTAGCACGAGACGGGTTATCACAAGCGATGTGAACATGGAAAGAATTATACCTATGAACAGAGTCACCGCAAAACCGACGATCGAAGCGGAGCCGAGTATCCACAGCACGACCGCGCCGATAAGCGTCGTAACGTTGCCGTCGATAATTGCCGCGGTCGAACGCTTGAAGCCGTCCTTAATCGCCGTGGGAATGGGCTTGTTGGTGCGACCGTATTCGTTTTTGATTCTCTCGAATATGATGACGTTCGCGTCGACCGCCATACCTACGGAAAGCAAGATACCCGCGATACCGGGAAGCGTGAGCTGCACCCAAGGCAACACCGCGCAGAACCAGATCAAAAGCACGATATATACGCAAAGCGCAAGATCCGCCGCGACGCCGAGCCCGCGATAAACGACGATGAGGAAGAGGAATATTATCCCGACGCCTATCGCGCCCGCTATAAGCGCTATCCTTATCGAGTTTTCGCCGAGAGTTGCGGAGATGTTTCTTATCTCCGTGACGTTGAGCTTGACGCCGAACGTGCCCGATTGCAGCTGCGTGACGAAGTCAAGCGCCTGCTGATAAGTATACCCGTCGTCGCTGGTGATGATAGCCTGCCCGTTTGTAATCTGCGAGTTTATCTTGACGCTTGTATAAAACTTACCGCGAACGAAGATATAAACGGACTTGCCGTTGTACTCTTTGGTCACCTCGGAAAATTTATCCGTACCGGCTCTGTTAAATCTCAAGCCGACTGCAAATTGTCCGTTCTCGTCGGTCGTGACGAACGCTGTCTGAAGATGCTCGCTTCCGACGATAAGGTTTTCCGCATTCACGTTGTTTTCGCCTTTGAATTCCAACGTAGCGGGACGGCCGATAAGGTCGAGCACTCTTTCGGGATCGTCGACGTCCGGCACCTCGACGCGAATGGTCTTGTTGCCGTTGCTGTTCGTACCCTCTGTTACAGTTGCCTCCGTATAGCCCTTCGACACAAGCAAACTCTGCAATGAGGTGATTGTGCCTGCTACGCGCGTGTCCAAATCGTCAATTCCGTCGGATGCGTCCACTTCAAAGACCGCCGCAACGCCGCCGGACATATCGAGACCGAGCTTGATTGTCCTGGCATAGCCCGTGTAGTCGTAAAGCGAATTCCCAATCTGAAAGGTATCCACAACCGCGAACACAGCCATCAGAATGACGAATATGGCTATGACGGATAAGACGACGATAGATTTCTTTTTAGTCACAGGAAGACCTCCATATAGTAAAACATAAATATTATAAATATTATAGACTATTAAGTCAACAACAAATTGCCACGTATGCGAAATTTAAACAAAAATATCTTGCCTGTCATAGACAAACCGCGGCACGCATAAGTTTTGGTATGGAAAAATCGACTAATTTTAAGGGCAATCTTCTCGACGTACTCAAAGCGGTGCTGTTCTCCACCCTGATTTCATTGGGTTTGATACTGATATTCGCGATAATAATAAAATTCGCTTCGCTGCCGAGCAACGTCATACTTCCCGTCAATATAGCGATAAAAATTCTGTCCGTCTTAATAGGCACGCTTATAGGCTTCAAGCAAACGCAAAACGGCTTGCTCAAGGGCGCGATAACGGGACTTATTTACATGCTGTTTACGTTTTTCATATTTGCGGCGTTGAGCGGCTTCAAAGACATAAAATTCAGTTGGATAGATCTCGTCACGCTGCCCGTTGCCGGCGCGATAGCGGGTATCCTGACGGTAAATCTCAAATCGAGGCGCAACAGATAAAACACATATATTCCGCGAAAACGCCGCCCCTTCGGGAGCGGCTTTCGTATTTTGCAGCTCGATCTTACGCGGATAACGGCTTTTGCGAACGTTGCAATGCTTGCGATTAAACACAAAAGCCGCGTCGATCGACGCGGCTTTTGTGCGTTAAAGCTTATTTTTTTGATTTTTTGCGGGATTTGCCAAACGGATCGTCAAGCTCCGTCGCAGACTGCGACTCCTCTTCCGTTGCGGTATCGACGGTTTCTTCCGCCTCTACCTCGACCTCGGCCGCCTCCGCGACCTCCGTCGTCTCCTCAAAAGGCTCTTCGACGGCGGGAGCTTCCTGCACCGCGGGTTCTTCCGCCACAGGCGCAGCAGGCGCGGCAACGCCCTCGAGCACATATCCGACAGCCTTTCTGTCAATGACGATCAAGGTGGGATTGTTTTCCGTGCCGACGTTTATGATCAAGGTGTTATCGGCGTTGACCTGCGTGATCTTACCGACAATGCCGCCCACGGTCATCAGCTTCGTGCCGACATTGAGTGAATTCATCATTTTTTGTTGTTCCTTCTGACGCTTTTTTTGAGGAACGATCGTGAGAACAATCATCAAAACGAGCACCACGCCGATTATGACCCACATGATCCAGCCGTTGTTGTTTTTCGTGGCTGTATTCGCGGCGTCATCGGCAAGTAAAAAGTTAAAAAACATAGTTGCTCCTTTAAATACAATTTATTTCGCTTACGCGACTGCAAAACTTATCATACACTATGACAAATATTTTTGCAACCGAATTTAATACTTTGATATTATTAAAGCATTTTTAAGACTTTATCCCTTATATTGCGACATGAATTCTTTGCGGAACTCGTCGTACCTGTCCTCGAGGATAGCCGCGCGTATGTCGGCGGCAAGCCTCTCCAAAAAACGGATATTGTGCACCGACAGCAACCTCCCGCCCATTATCTCGTCGGATTTTATGAGGTGTCTGACATACGCCCTCGTATAGTTTTTGCAGCAATAGCAGTCGCAGGTTTCGTCTATAGGCGTAAAGTCCTCC
>CANDBZ010000034.1 GCA_947383095.1 uncultured Clostridia bacterium
AAATAACAACCTCTTCGAGTCAGAAGAGGTTGTTTGGAGCTAGTGGCCGGATTTGTAGGGAGCAGAGCGAGCGTAATAGCGATTGTTACGAAGTCAATCGCGTCAGCAAAAGGTTAAAATACGGACACAACAAAATAACAACCTCTTCGAGTCAGAAGAGGTTGTTTGGAGCTAGTGGCCGGATTTGAACCGGCGACCTGCTGATTACGAAGGTCTACAAAACCCTACTAAACAGTAGGAAAAATGAGCATTTGACACCGTTTGACACCAATTTAAAGAGAGTAGAGAAACAGCCCGCGACACCGATATTTTTAATCTCGGTGTCAGGGTATTAAATCCATTTTGTAAGATCCTTATAGGGGATCGTCGTGCATAGGATCGTCTTTTTCTTCAAGTACGTTTGCGATGTCGCGACGTCCGTACATGATCGCCAGGATAACAACCTCGGCAAGCTTTTCCATTGGTATGTAAAACACGATGAAGTTGCCCACTATAAGCTTGCGCAGCCCGCGGCTATGCCAGGGTTCTTTATCGTAGAGCGGAAAACGGCAGGGGAGAACGTCAAGACCGTCTATCGCAACCGCTATACGCGCGCAGATTTCTTTTGCCGTTTCAGGCGCTAACAGCTTGGCCGCAATATAACGGTAGATATTGCGCAGATCTTGCAACGCCCGGGCGGAGTATTTAATGTCGAATGTCATAAGTTAAATTCTTTTCTTAATTGGGCGCGCGCCTCTTTAGCTGTGAACGTCTTTCCAGCAGCGTGTTCTGCGAGACCTTGTTCGATAATAGCGTCAAATTGCTCATCAGACAGCGCCTCGTACGCCGTGGGCTTTTCCTCGGGCAATTTCAACTCGAAGGGCAGACCGCGCTGTAAGATGACTTGTTGAAGAAATAGTGAGATCGCGTTGGACATGGGCATGCCCAGCTTATTGAGGATTGCCTCGGACTGCTCCTTGACGGCAGGCTCCAATCTGACGTATACGTTTGTGCTTTTAGCCATGATGATACCTCCTTTAGGTTTTTACACCTAATATTATATGCAAATGTATTGCGAAACGCAAGCATTTTACAAAAATTCACAAGCTTTTCGCTTTATAGCGGCGCGCGGAGCGCGTACACTAGCGCGCATGCGCTTGCAACTCTCTGCGAGAGTGTAACCGCTTGTGCAGTGGAAATGATGTACAACTCGTTGAGTTGCACACATACCCACAGCTTTAGCGCGGTAGCCGATAGCCGGAGCAGGTGTTTAAGAAAGCGTCAACAAGAATTGAGTGGGCTGATACAGACTTTTGGACATCTGCCACTTTAAACGTGCTTGCACCTGCGCGCTAACGCGCAGAGTTCCCCCTTACCCCCAAAATAACGCGCACGTCGGCGCGCTATCGGAAGGCTTTATCCGGGTTCCCGAACCCCGGCAGGGCTTTCATCTGAACGTTACGTCCGATGACATCGGCTCCGAGCAATCACTTGTTTTGCGTGGGTTGAGCCTTCAACCGTTTGACCGCCGCGGACGTGCCTGTCGTCCGCATGGTGCATGCCTAATCCGTCGATTGCAAGGGCATGCCCGGTTGCGTTTTTCACCCGTCCAGTTTTACCACGTGGACGCGAAGTGGTGACTATTTAGTTTTAGGATTATGTACTTGCTGCGGGCTCTTAAAAGCGCGCGAGAACGCCCAGGATATACCAAGTGGGGTTATCAATGGTCTCGCCTTTCTTTTTCTTTGCGACCATTGCATTGACTGCTACAGCTATTTCGTTAAGTGATATATGATCGGCTATGCGGCGGAAATCGTCCGCCGTCATGTACTTGCCGCGAAATCGGCGCGGACGCTGCAACGAGCAGCCCAGCGCGAGGGCTTGCACCACTTCATTGACGTGGGCTTGTGTGACCGGATCTGATGAGCACGGTTGATCCTTGATCTTGAGGCGGATCTGCTCCGTGTAGTGAGCACGTTGCTGGTCTTGTAGTTTCATTTGTGTATCTCCTTGTTTTGCTTATATCTCCCCCTTACCCCCACGGAGGAGGGTATAGACAGGTTATATCGGTTATGGTTATATCTACAGCGTATCGCTGCGCTGGTGCGGTTTGATTTATTTATTGTGGCAAAACGGTTGACTTAATCTATAGAATGCTGTAGACTTAAAGCACCTTATAAGATACTGTCGTACGGCGACAGGACCGTTATGCGAGGTTGTGACCGAGTAGCGTCGGCAGGGATGATAGCAGGAACGAGTTGAGAATACGGACACTGACCTTCATCCTGGCTCGAGAGCAGGGATTTAATCCCTGTTTTTCTTATTCCGACGAAATAAAGACAAACGCTGCTTTTGTATTTTGCTTTTACTCTCTATATCGGATAGGATTTTTTTTGCTTGTTTCTCCGTGATGTCTTCGGCTGTGGGCGCAAGCTCGAATTTGCCTTTCTTGACTTTAATCGGACGACTGTCATCATCGAGCGTGAGTATATCGGGAATATACTTGCGCTCTTGCTTGTCCTGTGGAATGGAAACGCCGTTTTTAGCGTTCTTACGTTTTATTTGAACAACGGCGACATTTTTGTCGTCGTCAACGTCTAAAACGGCTACACGGCGATATAATTCGTCTTGAGGCTGCTCGGGGTGGATTACTTTATTTTTTTGACCTTTGAAATTATTATCGCGCGTACGCAATCCGCGACCAACGCGCAGCGGCTCGTCAACGCCCGGCTCGCTTCTCCATTGATTTGAGGGCTTTTTCGTTCGCTCCTGATTATTGCTGACTGTTGCGGATACGCGCGACGTTGATTGTTTTTTACCTTTCTTTTTCTTTGCCATTATGTATATCTCCTTTGCATAAAAATGCAGATTTTCTGTATAAAAACGATGTCATGACGACGTATCGTTGTTCATCTTTTTGCATAAACTTTGCTCTCAACGCGTTTTACGGGCTCTGTATAGCGTTCATCAGCGGCGCGACACCGTCTTTGTACTCGATTTCGACGTACACGCGATACTGATTGCCTCCGATGAGGTTTTTATATGGAGGTGATACCGTGCACATCTTAACCTCTGGCGCGTTCTCAATTGCCCAATAGAATTGCCGCACAGCAAAGCACTCTTCATACGTTCCCATGACCTGGATATTCATTTTCATTTTGTCCTCCGTATATAGCGGCACACTTTGTCAAGGTCGCCGTCATTCCTGGCATAAGCTTTTAGAATGCGCTTGTAATCGAGCGTTCGTGCTTTCTCGAGCACGTCGCAATAGTCCGTACAATACCAATCGTTTGACGTGCAAGCGCGGCATACGGCGTCGCAGAAGGTGTCAATGTTCGGTATATCCTGCTTTGCTTCCTCTAACGTTATCATTGTGTTGTTCCTCCTATATGGTGCAAGACGTCTTGTACAATTACGACGTTGAAATGGCGCGAGGCGCCTTGCACTATTCAGACGTGCACCAACGGCGTTTTCCTTTCGCGCCGTCTCGTCCGGTGTTGCGGTGTATTTCGGCGCATTTGGGGCAATAGCAATGGACGTGGTCTTTGCTTATCGCCCAGCCAATGGCGCGCGCATGCTTGTCCAGCTCTTCGGACATGCACGCTGTGACCTCGTGAGTCGCGCCGCATTCGTCGCAGGTGAAAAAGCCGTGCCACCGTTTAAAGCGTAGTATCATCTGTCATCTCCTTGAGCTTCGCCTCGAGCTTTGCCACGCGTTTAACAAGAACGTCGCAGCGGTGCTCGAGCTTGACAATGTCCATTATCAGACTTATAAGCATTTCGTTGTCGACAAGCTCATTGCCATGGGGATTGATTTCAAATACTTCGATTTTTTGCATATATCCTCCTAACCCTTATGAAGGGCGTTTATTTTCTCGTCAAAAGCTATAGCGCGCTCACAGGCGGCGATAACGGCGCCGAGGCTTTGAAATCCGTCTTTTTCATAGCCGGGCATGCGCTCATTGGCGCATATGACCGATATGGTGTAGTTGTTCTTTGAAGGGCGGCGTATGCTTACGGCAACCGCCGCGCCGGCGAGGACAATGCCGAGCGTGCTCGATATAACGTTCACGCCGAGCTTGCGGAAGGGCGCAAGTTTGTTTTTCAGTTGTGTGGATTGGTTTATAGGTTCCATACCTACACCTCCAAAATTTCCCGTCCGGCAAACGGACAACACTTTGTCCCTTTGCCGGTTCTTCTGTATGGATTTTCGCAAGCGAAAATCCCTCCAAAGCGGATTTATTATCCGCTCACGGTTGAAGCAACCACTTTCGCGCGCCGCGGCTCTCCGCGCCATTGTTGCGCGAAAGTGTTCATGCTTTTGTCTCCTTTCTGCTACAAAAGCGCAATCTGTTGCGGGACATTTCGCGGGATTTTTTTATCCGTGCTTTTCGTCTTGCCCGGGCTGTATTTTAGTTTTTTTATCATCGTCTTTTGCCACGTCCGTTACTATCGGATTATCTTTGCAATAGTTCTCAATGCTTTGGGCGCTTGAGAATTCAAGCTTTGTATGAGAGCGGACGGCAAAGCCATAGTCGTATATTCCTCTCAAGAATAGAGCTTCGCCGCTGTAGCTGTCGTATGCGTTGTAGACGGAGCCTTTTATGCGAAAGCTAATGTCTTGAGCATATTTCCCGACGTTGTCCGCGCGACGTTCTGCCGCGCATATGGCTTGCGGATAGGACCAATTAAAGTACCATGTCGTGCGCGCTTTGATAAGTCCGAAAAATCGTGGAGGTTTGTAAAAATGGTTCTCGATATAAAGCTCATCGGTGATGAGGTCGCGCAGCTGCTTTGCTATATCACTGTTATTATGCGTATCGAGTATTAACGTCAGATTTGCATGCCGCAAGTATTTGAGCCAGGGGCGAATATTGCGCGCGAGCTTGCTCCAATCATACGCATGCCATCTGTCCGAGGCTTCCTGAATGAAGATTACAGAGCCCCAAGGGAAATACACTGCAGGGTGAATTCCGTCCGGTAGACAGATGTCGTCTGCAGTGATTTTATGCGTCTTGAACTTATCCGTTGCGGTCTTGAGAGAGCCGCGCAAGGCTATTTCTACGTTGCTGTAGTAAAGATGAGTTTTGAGCGCGTCTTTGTTCTTGAGCTTATTCAAGTCAAGACCTCTGGATATATAATGCGCTATTGCCGCATTGCGACGTTCTTCGGAATGCCAGGCGTAATCCATGCGCAGCATTGCTGTGAAGAGCGAGGTTTTGCCTGCGCCCTGCGCACCGTCTCCAAGCATTACGCGCCCATGCGGAATGCCCTCGGCTTTTATTACTTCTTCGTAGTGGTAGTTCATGATATCGTCACAAGGTTTTTAGGCGGCTCAACCTTTATAGCCGTTCCATTGCGTTGCCGTTCGATTTCGCGGTCTATGATCTTGATAGCCGCGTCTATGGCGTTGCAATAGGTTTTAACGTCTTGCTTGGTGCGCTCGTACTCGCGTTCGAGAGTAGCCTTGCGTACCTTCCATGCGTTACGTGCGATGAGCCAGGCGTTAAACCTCGCCCGCAAGCCGGGCTTGCGAGCTTGGATAACTTTACTGTCAGACGCGGGCTCGAGCTTTGCGGCGGACTTCGCCAACTCCTCAATGGGAGTGGGGAGATCTATTTCGCCCTCGATGATTTGCGCCCACGTAACTGCGCCCTCGATTTGCTCCTGCAGAAAGTCCTCTTGCTGCGGATCGTCGTCAATCTCGGGCTCCTCAAGGGCGCGACCGTCGCGTTGCTTTTCCGCTTTTTTCTCCAGAAGCTCGATTTTTATCTGCTGGAGTATGCTTATCGTGACGAGCTCCGCTTGGTTTAAAATGTTATTAGGCTGCTTGACCATTTAGATCCTCCTACAGGTTGAAAGCCGTGCGGATCGCGGTTATCAAATTTGTCCATGCCTGGGGATATGTAATTTTCGCAAGTCCGGCGTATACTGCCATACCGGCGGCGAACAAAGCGGCGATGAACAAAATCACAATGATTGTGCTAACGCAGCCGCGTATGACTCTTGTTGAAATGAATTTGCCCATGTGGCACCTCCTTTAATAACTGAAACTGATTGTGAATTTCATTTGCTCGAATATAGCGTCCACGAGTGCTTGTACGGTCGCGCTTTGCATAGAAGGAGATATAGGATCCTTGAGATAAATGGCGACGGCGAGTATCCAATCTGTAGAGTTCATAGAAAAAAACGAGGGGCTGACTAAAACGTCGAAATCGCCGTACGCCGTGTAGATTGTACGTGTGAAGGCGCCTTCGACCTTGTTAACGTCAAGATATATTCTATAAGCATTGTTTGGATTGTAGCCCGGACCAAGACCTTCATTTTCTCCGATGATAGTCCCCCAAAAATCATGACGCGTATGTTCTTGCACGCATTGTGAGGGCGCGACAGGGGAGAAATGGGCGTATCGGTTTTCATAAAGATCGGGCGCTGCTCCATAGCCAAAATATTCGTCGCCATTGGCGTAACGGAAGGTTGACGTTATACTGTCTCCGTTTTCAAAGTCAAAGCTTACAAAGTAGTTAGCGCCCAAAGCGAGACCGTCGAGCTTGATATCGTATGTACAGGTCGAAAGCCATGACGTGCCTCCGTAAGCGATATCGTCCGGACGAGTCGAAGTTAAGCCGTCATGAAAAATAAGGCCATTGAAGTTGTCATAGTACTTATCAAAGATTACGCCTTCATAAAAGCAATCGGGCGTATTAGTACTCGTGTATATCAAATACGGCGCCTCTCCGAGGTGCTTTCCTTGGCCGTCCCATTTTAATTTGGACGGATTGAATTCATAGGAGAATAACCTGCGAGGCTCTTCGGCAGAGACGCTGCCGTTGGATTTGAACGAAACGTCGTTAACGCTTTTTTGCACGACTCTTATGCTCATGCCGTTTGCCGCCAACGCGTTGGCAAAGCCCACGCTTTGCTTATCGAAAAAACTCAAACGCAAATCCGTGCGGTCCGGAAAGAAGATCAGACGTAACTCAAACGTTATTTTCTCTGTCTTCTCCGTGGGCGTGCGCAATGTTAAGCTCACCGGAGCGTTGATGATACCGTTTAGCTTGTTGGCCGCAATTTTTTGGCCGCAGACAAACAACTTATAATCATAATTTTTGGCGTCGTATTTTAGCTTTTCAAACGACGTCGTATTTCGATAGATCCCGCTTTCATTTTTAAGGTCGAGATTGCGCACCGTATGTGCGAAAAATATGCTCTCATCTTCGCTTAAGTTGAGTTCGCCGTCATTGGATACATGCTGAATAAGTGCGTTGCCATGGATCTCGTTTTCGGCGCCGAAAATGCGGTGTAAGTCATATATAGCAAATCCGCCGAGAATTACTATGGCAATACAAGCCAGAACGAGCAATACCTTCAATGCCCCTTTTCCCAAAGACAATAGACTTTTTAAAAGAGCTATTTTATCCATTAAGCTGCACCTCCAAAAAGTTTGTGATACCGTAGCCGTCGCCGCCGCGATTATATACCCGGTATGCGTTAGCATTCGGGAGATACTTCCTTCCGACGGTCGATGAGTAAAATTCATAAAAAACAGGGTAGTCGTATTGTTCAAAAGTTAGAATGATCTGCGCTATGTTCGCGAAATCGTATAGAATTCCGATAACCGGCTTATCTGCGCCGTAAAAGTACGCGTCGCTCAAGTCGAGATTGATTGAGACCGCTATTGGATTTGCCGCCTTTAGATTGTTGTGGGCGACATCGGATAGAACGGCGACATATCCCCCGTAATTTGCACAGAGCTTAAAGTCGAAATCATCGTACGTCAAGACAATATCCTGCTCGATTTGTGTATAGTCGTTGAAGATGTCGTCCGTCTCAACAAGCGTGAAATCCGCGTCATTGGCGAATATATCGAAGTTGCTGTCATCGGCGCGTAAAAGCCCGCCACGGTGCTTTGTGACTTTGATTGCAAAATACTCCGCGCGATAATCCTGGTTATCCGTGAGATTGACAAATTCTCCGTCGCGTTCTTCAAAGATCGTAAAATAATTAGAGAGATCTACGAGAGAAAGAATATTGCTCCCGTATTCGACGTTGTTTATAGTTACGCTATTGAATAGAGCCTCGTAGAAGTCGTCCATTGTATAAGGCCGAGACGTTGTCGTCGTAGTGAATGCCCAGCTTTTGTCTTTGATATTGATCTTGTATTTTTCGTTGGCAAAGCCCCAGCGGAAAAAGTTTTTAACCGACTTTAAAAAGTTAAAACGCTCGTGGTATTCTATTTTCTCTCCGGAGAGCTGCAGAGCAAAAAGCTTGTCCGCAATCGTGACATACATTTTATCTGCTATGTCGAATTGCTGGACGGGCTTCCAAGACGCGGCGCCGTCCTTGGTATAGTGATAAACGGTTGCGTCGTTTATCTCGTCGTACTCATCTTTAAAAGAATACTGCACGCCGTTCATTATCACGGCCTTGGCGTCCATGCCGGAATAGTAGTTAAATCCAATCTCGAGAACTCGCTTTCCGTTTCCCTCGGCATTCTCCCAATACTCAAGTTCAAGGAACTGTCTATCCTCGCCTTTTTCGTCTACAATTTTAGTGACGTATGTTGAGAGGTGGGTATTTGGTGCGAGCTCTGGGTGCTTTTTGATGTATAACCAAATAACGTCGGGAATGAGCATGACGACCGTTAACAGGATTAGGATCACTATCCCTATAATTTTTAATTTCTTCGTATCCATGCGTTACTCCTGGTCTTTGTCAAAAGAGTTGAATGCGGTTTCCGCACACTCTTTAAGGCATTCGTCGAGGCATTTTTCTATAATGCCTTGCCGGCGCTGCAGTTTTGCAATTGCGCCGGCAGGGGTTATGCCTTCGATAATATCGTTCATCTTGAGCGTGAGCTCGTGGCTGTATCTCACGAGCAGAGCGCACAAGTGAAATTTGTCATCGATCGTTAAGTCTCTCATGTCGACCTCAAAAGACAATGCTTGAATTATTTAAGGTGATGTCGGTCGTTTTGATGTTAAATAGCGGAGAGATTGGTATCATATCCTTACTCTGGCTTGCTCCTTCGTAATATTGGCTGACGATTTTGCACTGAATTACAAATGCGTTTTGGGGCTTTGAAATTTCTGATAGCGATAATCCGAAAAGCGTATTTAAGTTTGATAGCAATTCGTCGGAAGCATTTTCCGGAGTGATATCCAATGAGTCTAACCCAAACAATTTGAGCGTAAATTCTGTCTTTGAGGTATCAAGAGTTATACGTCCCGATTTTACGCAAAACGGCATTAGTGTATAAAGGACCGCGCCGTTTGATAAATCGAATTCCGCAAAAGTTCCGTCTATGTATTGAGTAAAATACTCATTCGACGCTGTCCAGCAACTTTGAATAGCGTCTACGCAGTCTGCAAGAGTTATATTGCGTTCCGGATCAACAATGATGTCTCCGTTGGCGGTTTGCAATTTGGCCAAAAACACAGAGGAGAACTCGGGATTAAGACCGATTGAGATTACGAATTTAGAGTCGTCTATAGTACCCGGAGTACTGTCAAAGCTATAACTCATGGTGCCGTCTTCTTTATTTAGTGTGGGGTCTATGTTATTATAGCGAGTAGCATAGTCTATCACGCATGAGGCGGTAGCTTTTGCATTGACGCGCGACGTCGCCGTAACGATTATCTTCTCTTGGAAAGCTTGCAGGCCTTGAACGTCTGCAGTTAGGGCGCCATTGGCCGTAGGCGTTACGGTGACGTAATCCGTAACGTTCTTTTCCTCGGCCCAAGAACTTTGCGGGTTTTCAAAAGCAATGGTCCAATCAACGGTTTTATCCGTAGCGTTTTCCGGGGATACGGTGGCGGTCAGGCGGACGACATGTTCTTCGCCTGTATCGAGCGTGAGCAGCATTGGAGTGATACTCATAAATTCGGTATCGATTGGAGTCACGACGAAGGAGTGATTGGGGTCGTCTGGATCTTCCGGGTCGTTCGGAGTATCTGGCTTATTGGCGGCCGCAATGTATTTGTCGTACATGAGATAGTTGAACGTAACGGACGTGGCCAATGCGCCGATGAAGATAATCAACAGTATTGCGATAATCACCTTTTTTGCGATCCCGCGCTTGCTGACGATAGCTTTTGCCGATTTTTTTGTCATAGATTTTGCCATAATTTATCTCCTAAAAATTTGGTACGAGGGAATAAAAAAACCTCGCGCGTGCGCGCGAGGGCTGAAAGTGGGGTTTATGGATTTTCTTAAATTTTGGAGTAGTAGAGCTTGCATTCTATCTCCTTACAATATGTCGCGTTATGCGACCTTTATAAATACTATATGTCGCGATATGTGACTTGTCAACAATAATTTATTTAATTTAATGAAAAAAAGTCGCGAATCTCGCATTATGGTAGTATGAAAAATAATATAGCTGAAATTAGAAAATCAAAAAAAGTTAGACAAGTTGAAGTGGCAAATTATATTGGTGTAGCGAAAAGTACCTATACGGGGTATGAAACGGGTTATCACAGACCTACTCCTGATATTCTTTGCAAAATAGCAGATTATTTAGATGTCACCGTTGACGAACTCCTGGGGCGCACCACTGCGCCGCAGCTTTTTGATAATGCCCGTGTTGAACGTCCGGAAATTCTTGAGCTCTTTGATGAGCTCACGCCCCAACAACAGCAAAATCTGCTTAACTATGCAAAAGGCATGGTAGTTAGTAATCAGCTTGCCGGTACAGATACTTTAAATAAAAAAAGAGCTTAAATTATTAAGTTTAAATTTTAAAATACAGGAGACGACCATGTCAAATGCGGCTAAATTTTTTATTAAACTTTTGCTGATTGGTGGAATTATTATTTTTGCTTTGTTTAATTATCGGGTCTTGAGTATTGATAAAGGCGTCAGTTTGCGGAGTACTGACGATACGCTATCTGCAGTCTTAAATACAGCAACGGGAGTTAGAAAAGTTGAGTATTATAATAATCCTTTTGCTAAACGTGATTCGCCTGAAAAATACAATATGTACATGGTAACTAATCAAGAGGCGTACTTGATATCGGCAACACAAGCAAACTTAAATATGTATCAAACAGTTGGATCCGCGCATGCCAATTATATGCCCAATAAAATTACACCTATACCTTTTTGGGTAGAGATTATTGTCGGAATAATAATTTTAATATTTCCACATCGCTGGAAAAAACAAAAAAAAGTGGAGTAGGTTAAATCATGCCGAAAAAAATACAATTATTTGAAGATAAGCAAGTGCGCACCGTGTGGGACGCGGAGAACGAGGAATTTTATTTCTCCGTCGTCGACGTTGTCGGCATTCTGACGGACAGTAAAGAACCGCGTAGATATTGGAGCGATTTAAAACGTAAACTAACGACGGAAGGTAGTGAGTTGTACGAAAAAATCGTACAACTGAAATTACCTGCAGCGGACGGAAAGAATTATAAGACGGATTGCCTTAACACCGCGGATGTGCTGCGTCTGATACAGTCTATACCGTCGCCAAAAGCGGAGCCGTTTAAAACCTGGCTTGCGCGGGTGGGGAGCGAACGCCTGGACGAGATAGCGGACCCCGAAAAAGCAATTATACGCGGCGCGGATTACTATCGCGCCAAGGGATACACCGAGGGCTGGATAAATCAACGGTTGCAGACGATAGAAATGCGCAAGGAACTCACGGACGAATGGAAGGCGCGCGGGATAGAGCGCGACAAAGATTATGCCATACTCACAAACGAGATGACAAAAGCCTGGAGCGGGCTTTCCGTGCAGGAGTATAAGCAGCTTAAGGATCTTAAGAAAGAGAATTTGCGCGACAACATGACAAATATCGAACTCACGCTCAATCAGCTTGCCGAGGTCACGACGACGGCTATATCGAAGGCGCGCAAACCGGAAACGTTTTCCGAGAGCAAGTCTATTGCCAAGGAGGGCGGAGAGGTCGCGGGAGAAGCGCGCAAGAATATAGAGCAGCGTATCGGGCAAACGGTTGTTTCGCCTCTCAATGCTTCGGATAAGTCCGCTTTGGACGTGCCGCTGCGCACCGATGAAACGCTGACGGAATAGAAAATATGCTAAATTCGTTGAAAATTACAAAGCAATTTTCAACGTCCGAAATATGTAAGAATTTATTATAAACTATCCCTTATTACTTTTTCGGAGGAAAAGATGAGGGATATTTTGATTGAATTTTTAGAAACTCACTTGAAGCAACAGCAGCAGCTTTCCGGTGCCCTTGCGGTGTTTCTCGGAGGCTTGACGGGCAAGCTGCCTACGCAGTATTTATCAGAGTCGACGGACAAGTTGTGTCATGAGACGACGTCGACGGGAAAACGCTATTATTTGCGCACGGTGCGGCAGACGTCTTGCTCATATCTGACTGTCAGTACGACGCGAGAGATCACAGAGAGTGAGTATAAGCGATTGTCGCCGGAGGCAAAGAAAAACGCATTTATGATAGGAGGTGATGAAGAAAATAGTCAAACGGGGTCAGGTGTTCAGAATCTGAAATCAAACGAGGAGGAAGAACATTTGAAATACTTATCCAAAAGAACGGACGGGCGGTGGTGCGCCCGTAGAACAATCGACGGCAAACGAATTTGTGTATACGGCAGAACGCAAGCCGAGGCGTACGAGAAGCTGCGCCAGATCGTCGGAGGCGGCAAAACCAGGACTCGGACGAAAGCGCAAAGCTTTGTGGAGTTTGCAAATTGGTGGCTTGTTACGTTCAAAAAAGACCGAGTTTCCATAAAAACGTATAAGAGCTATCAGAACGCGATCAACAATCATCTGCAGATAAATACTCCGCTCAATAGAGTTACCGCTATGCAGCTGCAAGAAATAATAGGGAAGCTGCCGGCCACGAGGATAAAGGAGGTAGTCTGCCAGGTGATGAAAGCCGTCATGCGCAAGGCGTATGAGCTGGACTTAATAAAAAAAGACATGTCGGCGTTTATCGATAAGGGCAAGATAAAACGAGAAAACGGTCGCCAGGCGCTCAACCTCGAGGAACAGCGCAAGCTTATCGGGGAGATCGGAAGAGCGTCGTGTAGGGAAAGAGTGTCCGTGAAGGTGTA
>CANDBZ010000035.1 GCA_947383095.1 uncultured Clostridia bacterium
GAGGAAAATACCCATTGCGTGCGGAAGCGAAGTTTTACCAGTACCGGATATACCCTGCAAAATTAGCAATCTCGACGTCGACAAACTCGCGACGAACAGTCTTATAATGCGCGGCTGATAAAAAAGCCTCATGCGCGAGCATGCGAAATTTCTGAATTTATCGCAAAACTCCGGCAAGGTTATCTCGTCGTCGTAAACGGGCGGAACGTAATCCGCATAGATTTTGTCGATTTCCGTGAGTTTATAAAAACGCGATTCGCCGCTCGGGCTTTTTTCCTTGCCCTCTTCGCCTTCCGAGCCCTCGCCCTCGTAATTGCCGATGTCGCTGACGCGCATGCCAAGGATACGGTCCTTTTCCGCGCTCATCTTTATGATCTGCTTTTTGAGATTTGCGCACTCCTCGACGAGGTCCTGCGGCAGCACCTTGGCTTTGCCGAGCCTCGCAAGCTTGCGCAAGCCCAAAATTATCAATACGATTATCGCAACGATCGCGGCAACGATAAGTATGATGAAGATGATTGCGACCGCCCATTCTCCCGGACCGAAATATTCCGTATAATTTTTAAACGCGTCGGAGTATCCCTCGTTGTAAAAAATATGAAGAAATCCCCAGAAAATACTCCCTATTCCCTTATCGTAAAACGCTCCTAAAAACGCTTTAAGAAATTCAAATACAAGATTTATATTCATAATCGTTATATTATATTTTCGCCGTACGGCTCACTTGCGTATTTTTTCAAAAACGCAAATCGACGGATCAACCGTCTTTTTCTCCCCTATTATATGCCGATCACTCCGCAGTATCCTGCGGCGCACCGACTCCGTCGTCCGTTGTCTCGGCTTCCGCACCCGTTTGCGTCTCGGCCTCGGAGGTTTCCTCCGCGTCCGCTTGTGCGGCGTTAGCCGCTCCGTCTGCCTGCAGCGACGCAAGCAGCTCTTGAGCAAGACGGCGTTTTTCTTCGTCCGACAGGGAATCGACCGACATAGATTGCTCGCCGACGACCTGTTTGTTGTTTTCGTATCTCGCAATGATAAGCGAGCGCACCAAAACAAAGCCGTACGCCACAAACAGCAAAATAAGAGGCAACACGATAACGCAGAAGAAACGCGTCCTGCCGTGCTCCAAATCGTTGAGCCAATTCGCAAAGCCGCCTACGCCCTTCATGATCTTGCCGCTGTGCGCGTTCCCCTCGGCGTCTACGCTGCCCCAGGTCGCCACGACGTTGTACGCAAGCACGTCGTTGCTGTCCGCTCTCACCGCATTGTCGCCTTTTGTGGTAAATCTATAAACTCCGTTTTGATTTTTGACCTCGACGATCCTGTGCGAATTGAAAGTATTTTGGGTCTTGCCGTTGACGACTCTGGTTATCTTGAACGTGATGACCTGCCCGACCTTGAGGTCGCTGCCGTCGCCTTTATAGGCCTTTCCGATAATAACGTCCTTTTCGGAGAAAGTCGGCTCCATCGAATCGGACATAACGTTGAGATAGCAATTTCCACCGAAATCCGCTATGCCGCCGTTTGCGGAGCGCACGATCGTGAAAATAGCCACGATCAAAGAAAAAATGATGATGACGATGCAAAGAATGTTGACAACCCAATTAAGAATGTTTTTGACCTTCTGTTGCTTGGGCGTAAGGTCCTTCTTTTCCTTGCGGGAAAAAACTTTTGTTTCCATAAAAAACTCCACTGATGCTTCGTCGCTCTTATCCCGAGACTTATTGCCGTAAACTGCGCGATCCCGCGCAACCGAAATATTTGCAACTGCTATTGATGTCACCGAGCCATGCTTATTGCCCTTCAAAACGCCGCGCGCTCTTTACTCGAATGATTTTGCTGTATCGCATAGAGATATCTATACAAATAGATTATATTGTAAACCAAACTCTTTGTCAATACGTTATTTGACACAGCGTATTGTAAAAAAATGCAAAAAGCCGCATCCCGTCCTCTAAATACGATTTGACGGAATGCGGCTCAAATAATTGCCGAAACTATTATGCCTCTCTTGCCTTGGCGTCTGCGATGATCTTGTCGTTGTTCATAGCGGGCACCTCTTCATAGCGTACGACCTTCATCTCGAACCTGCCTCTGCCCTGCGTCATGGAGCGCAGGTCCGTCGCGTAACGGAACATTTCCGCCTGCGGAACTTCCGCGGTGATAATCTGCTTGCCGTTTGCCATATCCGTACCGAGAATCCTGCCGCGGCGCTTGTTCATATCGCCGAGGATATCGCCAAGGTACTCGTCGGGCACTACTATCTTCGCCTCGACGATCGGCTCGAGGAAGCAAGGCGCAGCCGCCGCTATACCGTCGGCATACGAGAGCTTTGCGGCGGTGATAAACGCAATTTCCTTGCTGTCGACGGGATGGTATTTGCCGTCGTAAAGAGTCGCCTTGAGGTTGACCATGGGATATCCAGCCAATACGCCGTGCTTTATAGCCTCGCGCAAGCCCTTTTCCACCGCGGGTATGAACTGACGGGGCACCGCGCCGCCGACGACCGCGTCAACGAACTCGAACTCGCCGTCCGCCGCGCCCGGCTCGTATTTGATAAACACGTCGCCGTACTGTCCCGCGCCGCCCGACTGCTTTTTGTGCTTGCCTTCCGCCTGCGCGGTTTTCTTTATTGTCTCGCGATATGCCACGCGCGGCTCCTGCCACGTTATATCTATGCCGAGCTTCGCCTTGACGCGCTTGCACATGATATCGAGCTGCGCTTCGCCCAAGCCGCTTATGAGAACGTCGCCGGTCTCGATATTCTTTTCCACCTTGAACGTCGCATCCTCTTCCTGCATCTTGATAAGTCCCTGTATCGCTTTCTCCTCGTCCTTCGCAGCCTTGACGGCATACGAAATGACGGGAGCCGGAAACTCTATCTTCTCGAATAATAGCTTGTTGCCGGGCGCGGCAAGCGTATCGTTGGTATTTGTATACACAAGCTTCGCAACAGCTCCTACGTCGCCTGCCTTCAGGCAATCGACAGGCTCCTGCTTCTTGCCCTTGAGCGCGTAGATTGCTCCTACCTTTTCGGGCTTATCCTGCGAGTTATTGTAAACGCCGTCGCCGCTCGAGAGCTGTCCCTGTATGACCTTGAATATGAGCAGCTTGCCCACATACGGGTCCACGACCGATTTAATGACCTGCGCGCTGAAGGGAGCGGCGTTATCCACCGCAATCTCCTTTTCCTCGCCGTCTACGATAGCCTTTATCTTATGTACTCTGCCCGGATGCGGCATGAGGTCGACGATCTTGTCCATGAGCCTCGCGACGCCCTTCGACGTTAGCGCGTTACCCGCCATGAGCGGAATAAACACCTCGTCCGCAATAGCCGCGTGCAAGCCCTTTTGTATCTCTTCGTCCGTAAATTTCTCGCCGTCGAAGAACTTCATCATCAGATCTTCGTCGGTCTCTGCGATCATTTCCATGAGCTTGGAGTTGTATTCGTCCACGTCCGCCTGCAACGCCGCGGGAGTCGCGATCTCCTTGCCGTCCAGAGCGTACGCCTTGCCGCTCAACACGTCGACGGAGCCTGTCATAGCGCCGTTTTCCATAATGGGAAGCTCGACGGGCACGACGTTGTTGTACTTCGCCATGATGGCTTTTGCCGTGCCTTTGAAATCGGAATTGTCTTTATCCACCGCGTTGACGAAGATAAACGCGGGTATTTTTTTATCTCTGCACAGATCGAGCGCCTTTTCGGTGCCCACGGTGACGGAGCCGGAAGCCGACGTCACGACGACCGCGCTGTCCGCGGCCTGCAATGCCGCCTGCATCTCGCCCTCGAAATCGAAAAATCCCGGAACGTCGAATAGATTTATCTTAACGTCGCGATAAATCGCGTATCCCAGCGACATAGAAATTGAGATCTTGCGCTTTATTTCTTCGTCGTCATAGTCCATTGTGGACGATCCGTCGTCCACCTTGCCCAGACGGCTTATTGTCTTTGCCTCGAACAGGATGGCTTCCGCAAGAGAGGTCTTGCCCTCGCCGGAGTGTCCTATAAGCGCGACGTTGCGGATTGATTGAGTATCGAATATTTTCATAGTGTACCCCTTTTTACAGTCGATACGAAAATTCTATAATAAAAGTCGGCAAATTTCAATAGCGAATTTCAAACAAATTGTATTTTTGAACATTTTTGTGCAAATAAGCCCCGTTTGGCGTAATATGCCCGTTTGCGCGCACATATTATTTGGATATATGGCGACCATAGGCGTTTACGACAGCGGCATAGGCGGTTTGACCACCGCCAAAATAATTCTCGACAGATTTGCGGGTAACGATTTATACTACCTTGCGGACAATCTCAATCATCCCTTCGGAAGCAGAGACGAGGACAGCCTCAAGGAGGTTGTGAGAAACGGCATAAAAGCCGTACGCGCGCACAGCGATTTTACCGTGCTTGCATGCAACACGGCCTCCTCCGTCACCGACGAAAAGGACGTATTCAAGCTTCTTCCGCCCATAGGCAGCTGCGGGCGCGAGGCGAGCGAGACGCTTATTCTGGCAACTCCCCGTACTTTGAGCAAGATAAAGTGCGGCGATCTCTTCAAGGTTGCCGAAACCGCGGAGCTTGCCACGCTCGTAGAAATACAGGCAAGCCTGAAGTGCTTCAAAAACTCGTTGGACATGAGCGAGCTTCTGCCCTATTTCGCAAGCAAGCTTTTTAAATTCAAAGGCGTGAAAAACGTGATACTCGGCTGCTCGCACTATCTGTACTGCATGCCGCAGATAAGCAAGGTTTTGGGCGACGCTACTTTTATCGACGGCAACGAAAATCTTTGCGCCTCGCTTGCGGAACACATCGAAAGCAAGCCGGAAAAAATATCGAAAATAAAGTTTGAATTTACCTCGCAAAACGAAGAAAAAAAGTACGCGAAAATACTTCAAATTCTCATGAATAAACAATAAAATCGATATTCTAATCAGCTAAACGCCTTGTTAAGCGCCGTCGCGATAACGCCGGACGCCGCATCCACCAAAAAATCTATTTCTTTTGGCGCGACGACAAGATTAGACAGACCTCTTTCCGCCATCTCCGCACGCAGGCGGTATTCGTCGACATTGCAGTTCAACAGCGCGCAGTATTCCTTGACAAAGTTGTAAAGCGCTGTGCGCATGGACAGCATGAGCGGCACGCCTATCGCAATCGCGGGCACGCCCAACACGCTTTTGTCTATGCGCTCTTTATCCTGCCCCACTCCGCCTCCAGGCGATATCCCGGCCGTTGAGATCTGAAACGACGTTCCCACCCTCGACACCGCGCTGGTCGCGAGGCTGTCTATAAGTATCACGGCGCAGGGCTTGACCCTTTCGGTAACCGCGCTTGCGATCTGCGCGGACTGTATGCCCGTCGTGCCGAGCACGCCCGTGGTCATGGCGCAGACCCGCTGCTTGGAAATGGGCTGCGAATACAGCTTTGTCACCTCCACGCCCTCGACCGTTTTTTCGCCCAAAGCGTCTGCGATTACGCCTCCGTTGCCAAGCCCTATGACGAGCACCGGCGTTGATTTTCTCACCGTGCCTATAAGTCCCGCAACCGCGGTGGAAATATACGAAGAAAGCGTTTTAAGCGCTCTTTCCCCGCCGTAGATCTCGCGCGGACAGTCGTAGGTGATATATACGCCCCTTTCTCTTCCTATGCGCGCGGACAGCTCCGTGCTTTTGATATTGAGATATCGCTGCACTATTCCGTGAGCGAGTCGGGTGCATTTGGACAGCTCTCCGAGTCCTTGAGCCTCCGCCGCTTCTATCGCCATATCCGTGACAAAATCGCAATTATTCATAGTTTTATTATGTTTCGCGGCAAAAATTAAATGCAAAACGGTTGCAACTTGCTTTACATTGTGATAAGATATCAAAGATATTTAGTACAGTACGAAGTACGAGGAGAAAAATATGCCAAATATAAAGTCAGCAAAAAAGAGAGTGCTCACTTCTCAAAAAAGAAACGAAATCAACACCGCGAAAAAATCCCGCGTGAAAACCGCCATCAAAAAATACAACGCGGCTATCGAAGCGAAGGACGTCGCTTTGGCGGAAAAGCTTTTGCCCGAGACAATGTCGGTGATCGATTGCGCGATGAAGGACGGCATTTTTAAAGCGAATACCGCCGCAAGAAAAAAAGCGACGATCTGCCGCTCTTTGGATAAAATAAAAGCATAAATTATTTTTGTCTGTTTTATACGCTTTCTCGCACGGGAAAGCGTATACTTTTTTTATTTTCATAAAACTTTAACATCTTTTATTCGTCTCTTTGGAAAGCGCGTCGACGCGCCGTTATTTTTTTATTTTACGCGACTTCACCGCTACAACCGCAACGACGATCAAGACGACAGCCGCTATTGCCGCTCCCGCGGTTATTGAAGCTATTTTCAAAATATGTCCTTGACGACGGTCGGCTTCACGGACGGCGACAATCGTTTTGCTTTGCGTAAACACTCCGTTTATCTTGACCTTCACTTCATACGACGCAACGTCCTGCGGGATAAAATCGCACGCCTCTCCGCCGGCATAGTACTCGTCGTCGATATACCACATAAAAGTCGTTATCTCGTCGGGCGAAACATTTTCTATCCCCGTCAAGGCAAGCCTGTATTTTTCGCCTACCATGCACGCGTTATTATCGCACGCGCCGCCGTATTCGTCTTTGACGCTGATGCCGAAGTTTTTTATCGCCTCGGCGTCGAGGTCTATATATTTGACGACAATATTGACGGAGCATAAAATTTCCTTGTCAAGCGAAAGCGGCTTCCAGACTGCAATAACCTCCGTTGTCCCCGCCGACGACCGCGGCGTAACGCTTATTTCATTGCTGCCGCTTCCGATAAGTACGTCGCCCATATACCATTTTATGTCGCCCTTTGCCGTGGACGGCGCGGTGACAAGCTTCAATTTCACGAAGCGCACGTCTCCGAGATATTGCGTCAACTCGCCCTCTGCCGCTTCTATCCTCGCATAATATTCGTTTTCGCCCACCAGCTTATTTAAATCGAATACGTTAAATTCACGCGGATCGCCTTTTCTTTTCACGGTCGCGCTATGCGCGTTTATAACTTCGTTTCTGACTTCCGCAACGGTAGTTCTGCTTCCGTTCTCTCCCGCCTGCGCTGTATTCTTCGCCGTAAGCAACGCCGCGCCGAACGCGACTATCGGCGACGCCATGCTCGTGCCGTCAAGCGACCGATATGCGTCGATGCCGTCGCCGTCCGCGGAATATATTCCGACTCCCGGCGCGCACAAGTCGTACGACGTGCCGTAATTAGAGCTCGAGTGCAGCTCTCTTCCTCCGTCCTTCACGCGATAGTTCATCACGCCGATGACGTTTCCGTCGGCAGCGGGATAGTATTTATAGGTTTTGGACGCGTCGCTGTTTCTCCCCGTATTTCCCGCAGCGGCGACGAATACGGCCTTATCCGCATAAGCGTCCGGCACCCGGTAGCTTTCGTCTCCTCCCGCCGCAAAGGACATATTCACCACGTCCGCGCCTTTTTCTATGGCGAAAGCTATTGCCGCCTGCACGTCGTGAGCGTTGAAATTCGTCCTGTATTGCCAGCGGCCGTCCACAAATTCGCGCTTTTGATAAGAGGCTTTTATGGGCAGTATTTTAATATAATCCTCGAGGTCGAGCTCATGGATAAGTATCGCGATTATTCCCGCGACGTGAGTGCCGTGCTTGTTTTCCGCGTCGTCGGCGATATCGCTTGCCGTATAATCGTCGGAGCCCTTTGTAACCGTATTTTTATAAACGGGGTTGCCGTCCGCGTCCTTCAATAAAACGCCATACGTTTCGTCCTCTGATGCAGCTCCGTTTTCGTAGTAATTACCCTTAAAAAGCTCGTGTTCGAGAGCTATGCCGCTGTCGATGACCGCAACGGTGACGGGATTTCTTTTCAAATAATCGAAATCGTACGCGTCGTCGAGCAACCAACCCTTTACCGTCGTCTTCAACGCATCGATATCGAGCCCGTTCTCGCCCGTCCACCAATCCAAATCGTTGTCCGCAACGGAGGAAATATAACTATCCGGCAACGCGGCATACGCGATGTCGGAAGAAAAAATCAATCCTATGAAAGCGAAGAGAAAAACCGCTATCGCCGAAATGCGAAAAATCCTTTGTCTCACGTTGCTCCCCTGAATAATATTGGTTATATTATAATACAAACCACCTCGCTTGTATATACATAACGAAAAAAACAAAAGACGGCCGACAAAAAGCGGCCATCTAATCGAATAAATTCAAAAAATATTTTTTTAGAATACTCAATTCAAATCAAATCAGAATGCCGAATAACGCTGTTTTTTATATCCAGACAAGCTTGTTGTCAGGCGTGAGAGTCGCCCATTTCCCTTCTTTTTTTACCTTTGCTTCTCCTCCCTCGAACGGAGTCGCGGCGTCGTAGCTGAAGGGGATCACGACTTCGTTTTCCTTATTAATATAGCCGCATTTTTCGCCGTTGACCACCATCGCAAGCCCCTCCGAAAAGCTCATCGCGGTGTCGTAAACAAACGGTATGACGATATTGTTTTCGCTGTCGATAAAGCCGCATTTCCCGTCTATTTCGACAGACGCAAGACCTTCCTTGAAGCAAAAGACCTCGTCGTACATTGTCGGGACGACGATCTTAAAGCCGTCGCTGAAGCCCCACTTGCCGCCTTTCATAACCTTCCTCCAATTCTCGACCGAAAGAGGCTCCGTCAATTTCTCGGGACGGGCAGGCTTTTGCGAGACCTGCTTTGCAGGCTGCTGCGGTTGCTTCTGCTTGCCGTCCGCGCGCCTGTCCGCCAGCCCGAATTTGGAAGAATGCTGCTGTAGCGGCTCTTTTTGCTCCTTTGACGACCTGCTCTGCTCTGCCGCGGGCTTGCCTTCATCCTGCGCGTCGCTTCGCAACTGCATGCTTACGTCACGCAAAGCGTCTTTCACCTCGAAAAGCATTTTTTTGTTGAAGCCCTGCACCCTGAATAAATCCTTATCCGTACGTCTGACAAGGTCGCCTGCTGTCGAAATGCGGTTTTTTTCAAGCAAAGCGCACGTCGCTTCGCTTATACTCAAGTCCTTTAAAGCGCGGCTCAACTGCTCTGCCGTATAATTCGCGACAGGAGAGTTGTCCTCCGTTTTTTGCAATCTGGTTTTGTTGCGATAATAAAATTTTTTGTTTGCCATAATTACCTATGGATTTATTTTATCACATTTATAATTCTATTTCAAGCAATAAACCCATCAAAGTTGACTTTGACGCGTTTGTTGGTTATACTGTAACCATGAATTGCAGATTTTACGCAAAGCGTAATATTATTTTATCCGCGTTCGCGATCCTTTTAATCGCGATATTTTCGGTATTGATCTGTTCGGGCGCGTCAGAGGTCGCTTTCGCAAGCGAAAGCACTTTCTCGACCGTATTCCCTACAGTCAGCTATTTGCAGTCCGACGATCCTGCGCTTGTCGCGGCAAACGACGACTATCTTATCGTGTACGATAAAACCGCCTCCGCAATTTTCGTGCGAGGCGGCGGCGACGGTATCGGTGTCTACGAATATAGCCTCGATATTACCGGCATCGACGATGTCAAGGCGATCGGCAATACGGCATTTATACACGCCGCGGACGGTTGCTACACGGTCGACCTCGCCGACATTGCGTCAAAACCCGTGAAGCGAGAGCTCCCCACTCCGCAAAACGCCAATTATTTCAGTAGCGACGGCACATATCTGTATGCAAAATCCGTCATGGGCAACGTGTCGATTTACGATGAAAATCTGAACATCGCGCTCGGCGTGGACGACCATTTGTACGAATATGCGCCCAACGACCCCGTATTTGTGGGTAAACAGGTTCTCGCCGGCGAAAACGGCTTGCTGTATTTCTTCGCTACGCAGCGCGGCGAACCGTACTACATAGTATACGACCCCGTGACAAAGCGGGAAACGATAAACAGGCATATGGATTGCTACGTCACGGAAGCGTACATAGGCGACGTGGTGTACGCGCAGTTGAGTCAGGCATACGGACACGACGACGCGCGCAAGATCGTAGCTCTCGACAAAAACGACGGTAGCGTTCTGTTTTCCTCCGAGATCGCGCCGGACAGCTTTTGCGCGTTCGGCGACAGCTTGTTCACGATCGAGGGCAAAAAAATCGTGACGTACGCGCTGCAAAAGAACGACGGCGGCGAATATATCGGGTTCGAGCAGGTTTCCACTATCAGCATGGCGGGCAGCGACGCATATCATCTCGACGCTCCTCTCGACGTGACGAGAGCAAACGGAAAGATTGCCGTCGCCGACAGCTACAATATGCGCATAGGCTTCATCAGCGGCAAGCCGAGCATGGAATCTGTAAAGCTTACTTCGTCCCCGTTAAGACTGACATCCGACGGAGTCAACGTTTACGCTCTCTGTGAAAACGGCACGGTCGTCAAAACGGACGGCTCGACGGTAACGCAATCGTCGGAGGCGGAAGACGCGGTGGACATAGCGTTTTTGGATAAGCTGTACATCCTTAAAAACGACGGCCTTTACGCCTCTATCGGAGGCGACATATACAAGCTTGCGGATATTGCAAACGGCCGTCGCATATCCTGCGACAAAAACGGCTCCAATCTTTATATACTCAAAGACGACGGCATATCCGTGTTCGGAAAAGGCGGCGAAAGCCTTGCCTTTCTGCCCGCCGACTTGAGCGAAGCCAAGGATTTCGCCGTGGACTACATCGGCAATTTTACGGTGCTGTATGCCGACCGTATCGTCGCGTACGCCAACAGAGCGCTCTCTATCGAACCGACGTCTCAAACGCAATTCATATCGTCCGTGCGCGCTACCGCAAACTCCCTGCATATAGACGGTCACAGCCTCTACTTCACCGCCGACGAATGTCTGGTAGGAAGAATGACGGTAGACTCCGTGACCGCGGACGAATACGAGCCGTCGCGGTATACGCCCGACGCTCAAGGCGGATACAAATTCGCCAAGCTCAAAAATCCTTCTTTCGCATTGCCTGCGGACGGACGCGTCGACGGAATGTATTCCGCGCCGACGGAGACGTTGATGATGCTTGACGACGCCGACGGCCTGGCGGACGGCTTCAGATACGCCCTGCTCGACGGAAATTTCTTTATAGTATACGAAAGCGATTTTGACGAAGTCGCTACCGAGACTTCAAACGGCGATTACGCCGCAAACTGCGATACATTTCTTTATGCCCTGCCCGGCGTCGAGTCGACGAAAATCGAGATAAAACAAAACACGCGCTTTTCCCTGCACGCCGACTGCGCGGACTTTGAAAATTCCGTTTGGTGGCGCGTAAGCTACAACGAAAGCATCTATTTCGTGAAAGCCGCCGACTGCGTGGAGTACATCTATATCGCGCCCGAAGTGGAAAAGCTATACGGCAGAGCCAAAGCTAACCGCATCGGAGGATTGGTCAACATATACGATCAAGCTTCGACCGACTCCGAAATGCTGACGCAAATAGTTGACGGCACAAAGGTGGAGATAATCGAGACTCTTGACGATTTCTATCTTGTGCGTCACGACGCTACGGTGGGTTATATGCTGCGCTCGGAGGTCAAGATAGGCGGGCTCACTACGGTGCAGATAATCGCGATAACGCTTGCGGCGTTCGTTGCGGTCTCGGGCATATGCATATTTATCGTGATCGAGGTCACGAAGAAAAAAGAAGAGCAGCGACAGAAAGAAGAAAAATGACGTAAATGAAAACGAGCGGAACACTCCGCTCGTTTTTTATTTCGACGGTATTCAGTCCTTTATACCCTCGTGCGCGCCGTTGTATTGAGCTATATACTTTTCCAGTATGGCTATGGCTTCGTCTGCGGTTTTCACGCCGAAGACCTTATCCTCTTCGATCTCTTCATATCTTATACGGTAATCCAAACGCTGCCCCGCCACCTTACCGCTCCAGCCGTCCGCGTCCTGATAAGCTATCATCAATCTTTTCATGGTCCATGCGGTCGCCAATTCGGAAAGAGTGCCAGCGCCGCCGCCTACGGCTATGACCGCGTCGGAGTTTGCAACGATGATATTGCGATAAATATCGAGACCTGTGGCTATGACGATATCGGCGAGCCCGTTCGTCTTATTTCTGTCGTAAAACGGCGAGATCGCAACGGTATCTCCCTCCTGATAAAAAGGAGATGACCGCGCTCCCTCGAAAGCCGCCTGCATAACGCCGCCCATGCCGCCGGACACCACCCTGTAGCCGTTGTCGATCAACGCCCTGCCCATAGCGTAAGCGAAGGCGCATTTATCGCCGTGCTTATCCGCAACGGCGTCTCCGATAATAGAAACGAGTTTTTTCATATACACCTCTTATTTTATCCTATATTATATGAAATATGATAGCATATGCGACAGGCTTTTTCAAGCGAAGCGCAAAATATCGCGAACGGCGTAGATTTGCCGATTTTTGTGTTGAAAAATCTTAAATTATATGATAAAATCAATAAAACTTACATATATTGTGACAATACCTCATAAGGAACCGAATATGATAGATTATCAATCTCTGTTAAATCCCGTTGCAAAAAGCATTCCGCCGTCCGGCATAAGGAAATTTTTCGGCATAGCGGCGACAAGGAAAAACTGTATTTCGTTGGGCGTTGGCGAGCCTGATTTTTCAACGCCGACCATTTTCAGTCAGGCGGGAATAAACAGCATCAACGCAGGCAAAACGCACTATACCGCAAACGCGGGACTATTCGAGCTGCGCGACGTCATTTCGCAATATACGAAACAGTTTATCGGCGTAGAATACTCGCCGGAGGACGAAATTCTTATCACCGTCGGCGCGTCGGAGGGCTTGGACGCGGCGATACGCGCCGTCTGCGCCGCGGGAGACGAGATACTAATACCGGAGCCGTGCTTTGTCTAGATCGGAAGAGCGTCGTGTAGGGAAAGAGTGTCCGTGAAGGTGTAG
>CANDBZ010000036.1 GCA_947383095.1 uncultured Clostridia bacterium
TGATGAGTTAGAGACATTTAAGAAAAAGAATCAAGATAAGTAACGCTTCGAGAACGAAAAACCACACATTAAGTTTTTTGAAAATTCTTTGTGGGAACGGGAACAAATAAACGGGCTCCCCGCCGCCCAGAAAGGAATTATGATTGCTAAGAAGTATCAAACAAGCGCACACAATGATAAAAGCGCAAGATCCCGAAACGGCGATTACGCTATATACAATACGTCATTGGTGCAAAGAAGGTAAAATAAAATTTTTAACAGTAGGAAACAAAATTTTAATAGACATAGAAAGTCTAATGGATTTCATTTCGATGAAAGATTAAGGAGGCTATATGGCATACTTTAAGATTGAAACGGATAGAAAAGGCAAACTGAAAGCGAGGATACAAATCAGTGGGAAGGACTATGAAACAGGCAAAGCGAAAATCTTTACTAAGAAAGTCTATAATAACGATAATTTAACGGAAGCGAAATTCCGCAAATATGTTGATAAAATCGCCATTGCATTTGAAGAAGAAGTTGCAAGAGCCTATCACGAACAGAAAACAGTTGCAAATAATAAAGTGTTGACTTTCTCTGAACTTGCTGAAGAATGGGTTCAGAGCATAAAAGCTAACTTATCATACAATTACTATCTGCACGCTCAAGATGCAACGAGTAGGTTTAATAAATTTCTCATAGAAAAGCATCTAGATAAAAAACCGATTTCAGAAATTACCGTCCGTGACGTTCAATTATATCTCAATTCATTTCTAACAGGATATGCAAAGACTGTTTCTGTGGTCAAGATGAAAAAGGATTTTCCAAAAGAAGTTAATTTTAGACAACTCGCCCGAGACGGTGTAATTACCCGTTGTTCGTCTTACGGCATGAGGCGAAAAGGCAACAATATAACCGAAGAAATCGGAAGAAAAATTTGCGCAGAGTGCAAACTTGACTTCGACGAGTATTTTGAAATTACAACGGAAAATCATCCATATGCTCATGAGACGATAAAGGGTCATAGGCGGGTTTTGAGAACGCTTTTCAATGAGGCTTTGCGATACGAGTGGATAGTGAAAAATCCCGTCTGCGGAACGAAGATAGGCCCGGGTAACAGCAACTCGTCGTTACGAGAAGTTCCCGAAAAGGAAGTCCTTTCCTTTGCCGAAGCAAAAACTTTTCTGAAAGCATTGAATGATATTCCCGATGAATATATCTACAAACGCATTCCTATTGAAATTATGCTTTTAACAGGTGTTCGTCAAGGAGAGATGAACGGTTTACGTTGGTCTGACGTAGATTTTGAAAAAGGTGTTTTACATATTCGCAGAAATCGGCTATCGGCAAAGGGTATGATATATGAAAAAGATCCGAAAACGAAAACGTCTAAACGCGATATACCTATGCCTGAAATGTTAATGGAAGATTTGCATAGATATTATGATTGGTTTATTGAAGCAGACGGAAATTTTCCAAACAAGTTAGACGAATATTATCTTTCGGTAAATGTATACCGCACACCTATTTATCCGCAAACGTTGAGTCATTGGGTAAGAGAGTTTGAAATAAATAACGGATTCAAAAAAGTATCCTGTCACGGCTTACGACATACTTATTGCAGTTTGCTTCTGTCGCAGAATGTACCGATACAAACTGTATCTAAATATATGGGGCACAGTGATTCAACGGTAACGCTCAAAGTATACAGTCATTTCATTCCCGATACTCAGGACAGGGCATTAAACGCACTTAATAAATTAGCAGTTTAGGAACAAAAAGCAAGCGGCAAGTTTTAAATACTTGCCGCTTTTGGCGTTCGTGGGCGGAATCGAACCGTCGGCAGACCGCTTAGGAGGCGGTTCCTCTATCCTACTGAGGTACACGAACATATTTTTGATTTTTTATATCGGTTTTTATACCGATTTTGTTTTTCAAGTCGAAACTTAGCTAAAATCACGTCGTTTTAGGTGTGTTTCGCCTTTATTTTCCGATATCTCACGGATATAGCATTCCCTTAGGAGGCGATTGCGTTATCCTGTTACGCCACGAGAACTTGCATGTATTGAGGGCAATCAAATTTTCACACAGCGGCTTTACTGCTTTTAACTTCACTTGATTTGAACTCCCGTTTATTTACAGCATTGTCATTATACAGCAATACTTGCATTTTGACAAGCGAGTTGTCAAAAGTAGCGGGCTTGTTTTAACCGCGTTTTAAACGCGCGATCTTTTATAAGGCCAATGCGCCTGAAACATCACAAAATATGTCTTTAGAACGTATAAAAACAATCCTTTATAGCTGTCTGTCGTGCAAAAATTTCAAAAACACAAAAAGTGGAGCGTAAACATTGGACAAACGCATTTGCTTTGCGTATAATAGTATCCGCACGACACAAAAGACATACTGCGTTTTTGATATTCTAACTGTATAAACGGAGATTGAAAAATGAACAAGTTTCAACTGCAGGAAATGATCGACCTCAAAAAATGGTTTGACAGCGAAGAAAAATCCAAGGACATGTGCGGGACATACGATTTTTGCAAATATTGCGATAAATCCCTGCCCCAGCCTTGCGCCGAGGCATATGAAAAGGCTTCCGCCAAACCCGTACATAGCGCGCCCATTCCAACGCCGAGAAAAAGAACCGTTGCAAAACAGGTGAAGCAACAGGATTCTTCTTTGGGGAAAAAATTCGATTTCGACAAGGTCATGGCCAAAAAGGCGGCGCGCAAAAGCCTGACTTTTGCGGAAAAATACGCTTTGTCCAGCGATACCCTCAAGGACAGATACGCCAAGCTGCAAGCGGCGCTGACGGACACGCAAAAAGGGGAAGCGAAAATTAAAAGCCGAATAAGCAAGCAATGCGACACTTATCGCAGACAGGGCGAAATAGTGGCGAAAATCACGATAATCGGCACTTCGCTGCGCATCAATCTTCCCCTTGACTGCGACGCGCCGGAATTCAACGACGGCAAAACTCCGCACATCAACACGGGACATAAAAAAGTATACGAAGAGGTACCCTTCCAATTCAAGGTCAACAGCAAGCTTGGGCTAAAACGCGCGCTTGCTCTTATAGAATTGATAAAATAACAAAAGAATAAATTAAAGCTTAAGATACCCCGTCTGAAAAATGGCGGGGCTTTTTATTTATCGAATACTTGACAAATACCCCTCGGGGGTATATCGTATTGTTATAAACCCGCGCGGTTGAATTAAACCAACGTTGAGGGAAATAATGGAGAATATTATGTCGGAAAATAACCGTTGTTGTTCTACACGCACCAAAATACGCACGCCCGAAGAAAAACATGCGCTCGATACGCGTATAAACCGCATAATCGGGCAGCTTAACGGCGTCAAAAACATGATAAACGAGGACAGATACTGCGACGACGTGCTCATTCAATTAAGCGCGATCGACAAATCCGTCAAAAGCCTTGCGAACGTCATTCTCGACGCGCATATGCGCACATGTATCGTGGAAAACATAAAAGCCGACAGGCTTGACGTGATTGACGAGATCGTAGACTTATTCAAGAGGTTTCAATAGTGAAAAAGAAATTCGACGTACAAGGAATGACCTGCGCGGCGTGTCAGGCGCACGTGCAAAAAGCGGTCGAGAAAATAAACGGCGTAAAGTCCGTAAACGTCAATCTGCTTAAAAACAATATGGCTGTGGATTTTGACGACGGCGTATGCACCGTTGCCGACATAGAAAACGCCGTTGACAAAGCGGGCTATAAGGCCTCGCTTCCCAACGACGTTCCCGTCCCCGCGCTCGTCGGAAAGGATCGTTCTCTCGCCAAGCTTATCGTCTGCATAGCGCTGCTTCTGGTGCTCATGTATTTTTCCATGGGAAATATGATGTGGAGGTTCCCCTCGCCCGCGGTGTTCGACCACAACCGCAATCCCATGGGGTTTGCTCTGCTTCAATTCTTGTTGGTGCTGCCCATAATTTTTATATATCGCAATTATTTTTCAAGCGGATTTAAAAAGCTGTTTCGCGGCAAACCCAACATGGATTCGCTTATCGCTATAGGCGCGACAGCATCCCTTGCATACGGGATATTTGCGTTGTTTATGATAAGCTACGCCCAAGCCATGGTATCGGCGGGAGCGGAAGCCGAGCGTTGGCGCGCCGTGCTTGCGACATATCACGACAGCCTTTATTTCGAATCGGCGGGTATGATACTGACGCTTGTCAGCCTCGGCAAATATCTCGAGGGACTTTCAAAGAAAAAAACCACGGCGGCGGTCACCAAGCTTATGGACCTCGCGCCCAAGCGCGCAACCGTGTTGCGGAACGGAGAGGAGATCGAAATACCCGCGCAGGACGTCGTTGTCGGCGATATCATCGTTGTAAGAAACGGATCTATTGTCCCTGTCGACGGGATCATCGTCGAAGGCTCGGCTTCGCTCGACCAGTCGAATATCACGGGAGAATCGATGCCCGTGTTCAAAAAAGAAGAGGACGAGGTTTTTTCATCAACCACCGTCACGGCGGGCTTCTTCAAAATGAAAGCGACCAAAGTGGGCGAAGATACCTCTATTTCCGCAATAATCAGGCTCGTGGACGAGGCAAGCAACTCAAAAGCGCCGATTTCCAAATTGGCGGACAAGATATCCGGAATATTCGTGCCCGTCATTCTTGCCGTCGCGCTTGTCACGCTTATTGCAAATCTCATTGCGGGCTCAACCTTCGAGCTGTCGCTGAACTTTGCGATATCCGTGATCGTGATCGCCTGCCCCTGCGCCCTCGGGCTCGCAACTCCGGTATCCATAATGGCGGGCACGGGCAAAGGCGCGCAAAGCGGCCTGCTTATCAAAAATGCGGAGATACTTGAAAAAGCGCATCTCATAAAAACCGTCGTGTTGGACAAAACGGGCACTATAACGCAGGGCAAACCCGCAGTCACCGATTTTGTCGAATATGAAGAAGGTCTGCTGTCCGCCATATATTCGCTCGAGCATAAAAGCGAACACCCCCTCGCGCTGTCCATCGTGGAATACGCCGAGCAAAACGGAGCGAGTCTGCTCAACGTCGACGAATACCGCTCCGTCGAAGGCAGGGGCATAGAGGGCAAAATAAACGGCGAGACGTTTTCTATAGGCAACCTCAAAATGGCGCAGGAAAAAGGCGCTCTCGCGGACGGGGCTGCAGATACGGCGCGAAAGCTCGCGTCGGAAGGCAAGACGCCCTTGCTCGTCGTCAAAGAACATAAGCTAATGGGCATTCTGGCGGTCAAGGACACGGTCAAGGCGGGCTCCGCGCAAGCCGTCGGCGAATTGACGAAGCGCGGCATAAAGGTCGTCATGCTCACGGGAGACAACCGCGAAACAGCGGAGGTCATAGCGAAAGAGGTGGGCGTGAGCGAAGTCATCGCGGACGTCTTCCCCGCGGACAAACAACGCGTTGTAGAGTCGTTGAAGCAAGATGGAAAACACCTCGTCGCTATGGTGGGAGACGGCGTAAACGACGCGCCCGCCCTCACCGCGGCGGACATAGGAATAGCTATAGGAGGTGGCAGCGACGTCGCAATGGAATGCAGCGATATAGTGCTACTGCGCAACGACCTCATGGACGTGCTCAACGTCATATCGCTGTCAAGGCGCGTATTGAACACCATCAGACTCGGTCTGTTCTGGGCATTTTTCTACAACTTCGTATGCGTAATCATCGCGACGGGCGCGTTCTATTATATCAACGGCTTTAAGATAAATCCGATGATAGGCGCGCTGGCAATGAGCGTGTCGAGCGTATCCGTAGTATTAAACGCTCTGACGATAAACTTTTTCAAGGTAAAGCGCACGGTTCGCTCGGACGGCGGCGATCCCTCCCTGATTTGCGAAGCGGCCTCCGCCTGCGCGTGCGCATTGCCGTCAGCAGCGACCAACGATAACGAGATCACCTTCACCGTCGATGTAGAAGGGATGAGCTGCTCGCACTGCACGTCGCGCGTGGAAAAAGCGTGTATGCAAACCGACGGCGTGATTTCCGCAAAAGCGTCCGTAGAAAATCGCAACGTAGTAATAACGGCGAATAAAGCCGTCGATATAGAACAAATTAAAACTGGCATAAAAAATGCCGGATATGAGGTGAAAAAATGAAAAAATACGTGTTTAGCGTAGACGGAATGATGTGCGGCATGTGCGAAGCGCACGTCAACGACGCAGTGAGAAAGGCGGCGAACGTACAAAAAGTTACGTCCTCCCATAAAAGCGGAAAAACGGAGATAATCGGCGACGACATAAACGTCGAAGCGATAAAAACCGCTATAGAGGAAGAGGGCTATAAGGTCTCCGCCGTAACGGAAGAAGACAAGCCGGACGGACTGCTTTCAAAGCTCTTCAAAAAGAAATGAACGACCGACTCAAGAAAAACGCCGTCCTCTCTGGACGGCGTTTGTTTATCATTCCCACTCAATAGTCGCAGGCGGCTTGCCCGTGATATCGTATACCACTCTCGACACTCCATGCACCTCGTTGACTATACGCGACGACACCGTATCCAAAACGGGATAAGGAATGTGCGCGTATTCGCACGTCATGAAGTCGGACGTGATCACGGCGCGCAGTCCCAAAACGTAGTTGTACGTCCTGCCGTCGCCCATGACGCCGACGGTACGCATATCCGTGAGCACGGCAAAGAATTGGTCGTAATGCAAATCGGCCTTTGCCAACTCCTCGCGATATATATGATCCGCGTCGCGGAGTATGTCCAATCTCTCCTTCGTGATCTCGCCTATGCAGCGCACCGCGAGCCCGGGGCCCGGGAAAGGCTGACGGGATACAAGCGTCTCGTCCAAACCGAGCCTTCTGCCGAGCGCGCGCACCTCGTCCTTAAACAAAGAGCGCAACGGCTCAACAAGCCCGATGAATTTTGTATCCTTGGGAAGCCCGCCCACATTGTGGTGCGATTTTATCACCGCGCCCGTTGTGAGACCGCTCTCCACGACGTCGGGATATATCGTCCCCTGCGCAAGGAAGCTGCCTGCGAATTTGCCGCTTTCCTCCTCGAACACTCTCACAAATTCCTCGCCTATGATCTTGCGCTTGCGTTCCGGCTCGGTCACGCCCGCAAGCTTTGACAAAAATCTGTTTTCCGCGTCGACGCGTACGAAGTTGAGCGATTTACCCGCGAACGCGCGCTCTATCTCGTCGCCCTCGTTCTTGCGCATCATGCCGTGGTCGACAAATATGCACGTGAGCTGATTGGGTATGGCCTTTTCCAATATAGCCGCGCAGACCGAGCTGTCTACGCCTCCGCTCAACCCGAGAACGACCTGTTTATCTCCCACCTGCTCGCGTATACGCGCAATCTCACGCTCTATAAAATCGTCTATATTATAATCGCCCTTCGCGCCGCAAACCGCATACAGAAAATTGCGAAGCAGCTTCGTGCCCTGCTTTGTGCGCTCGACCTCGGGATGGAATTGCACGGCGTACAGTTTTTTTTCCGCATTGTACATAGCGGCGACGGGACAGTCGCCCGTGTGCGCGGCGGGCTTAAAGCCGTCGGGCATAGTCGCGACGAAATCGTTGTGACTCATGAGCGTGACCGCGTCGGAGTCCAAGCCGTCGAACAACGCGCAAGCCGCGTCATCAAAGCTTGTGTTTATCGTGCCGAATTCGCTCACGCCGCACGGCTTGACGCTTCCGCCCAACGTGTACGTCATCAGATGCATACCGTAGCATATGCCGAGCACGGGTATGCCGAGCTCGTACAATGCTTTCTCCGTATGAGGCGAGCTCTCCTCGTATACGCTGTGAGGTCCGCCTGTGAGGATAATGCCTATCGGGGCGATCTCCTTTATTTTTTCTATCGGAGTATTGCCCGAAAGTATCTGCGAATGCACACCGCACTCTCTCACGCGTCGCGCGATAAGCTCCTTATACTGTCCGCCAAAATCGAGAACGATGACGGTCTGATTGATTTTTTCTTTCATAAAGCACCTTTACGTAACGTTTTTGCAGTGTTAATATGCGTTTTTGGTTATTTGATTATAATTGCGTCGCGCTCCGCGCCGACGGAAATATATTTGATGTTGCAATCCACGGCTTTTTCGATATATTCGATATATCTGCGCGCGTTCAAAGGCAATTCTTCGTATTTGCGGCAGTCCGCCGTAGAACAATTCCAGCCGTCGACGTATTCGATCACGGGCTTTGCTATATTCAAAGCTTCGCCGCTGGGGAACTCGTCGATACGCTTGCCGTTCACTTCGTAAGCGACGCATACGGGAATTTTTTCGATCGTATCGAGAATATCGAGCTTGGTGAGCGCGATCTCATCCGCCGCCTGCACCATGCAGCCGTATCTCGAAGCGACCACGTCGAAGCCGCCGACTCTGCGGGGACGCCCCGTCGCCGCGCCGTATTCTCCGCCCGCTTTGCGCAGATTTTCCGCCTCTTCGCCAAACATCTCCGCAGTGAAGGGGCCCTCTCCCACGCAGGTGGAATATGCCTTCATAACGCCGATCGCGTTGTCGACTTTGCGGTTTGGTATACCTGCGCCCACGGGCCCGTACGCCGTGATGGTGGACGACGACGTGGTGTAGGGATATATGCCGAAGTCGATATCGCGCAACGCGCCGAGCTGCGCTTCGAGCATAACGCGCTTTCCTTCTTTAAGCGCGGCGTTGAGGAAATATCCGGTATCGCAGATATAATCCTTAAGCGGAGCGCCGTATGTATCAAACCATTCGAGCAAGCTCTCGACGGTATATTCCTTACCGCCGTACATGCCCTTTATCGTGAGGTTTTTCCATTCTACGATAGTTTCAAGCCTCTCCTTAAGATACTCGCGGTGCAAGATATCGCCCATGCGGATCGCCTTTTTCATATACTTGTCCGCATAGACAGGCGAAATGCCGCGACGGGTGGAGCCGAACTTTTTGTCGCCGAGCCTGTCCTCTTCGAGGCAGTCCTGCGCGACGTTGTACGGACAGCAAACGATCGCCTTGTCGCTTATCTTAAGATTGTCAGGGCTTATCTTGATGCCGCCCTCGCGCAGCCTTGCGATCTCCTTGCAAAGATGCTCGACGTCGATCACCATGCCGTTGCCCATGACGTTTATCTTGTCCTCGCGCAGTATCGCGGATGGCAACAGATTGAGCACAAATTTGCCCTTGTCGTTTATGACGGTATGTCCGGCGTTGTTTCCGCCCTGATAACGCACGACGACGTCTTGCGCGCTCGACAGCAGATCGACCATACGGCCCTTGCCCTCGTCGCCCCAATTGATACCGACTATTGATGTAAGCATATATCTACCTCAAAAATTTATTTCTTAAAAGTCAGACGGTGATATCTCCGCCCTCGCCGATAAACTCGCGGTTTTTCTCCAGCAGCGGAGCCACCGTGCCCGCAAGGTATTCTTCGACCTGTTGCGACGCCATGCCCGTGAACGCACGCACGTCAAGAAGCGACTTCAGCTCCGCCTCGGTCAAGTCGAACTGTTTGTCCGCAAGTATCCTGTCCAGCAGATCGTTGTCGCCGCCCTCCTCCTTGACGACCCTCGCCGCCGCCACGGAATGCCTGCGTATCGCCTCGTGCAGCGTCTGTCTGTCACCGCCCTTGTTGGTCACGCAATACATGAGGATATTTTCCGTCGCCATGAACGGAAGCTCGCGGTTGAGGTTGCGCTCAATGATTTTGGGATATACGGTGAGCCCGCTGATAACGTTGTTGTAAAGCGCGAGAATTGCGTCCACAGCCAAAAACGCCTCCGGTATAGCGATGCGGCGGTTCGCGCTGTCGTCGAGAGTGCGTTCAAACCACTGCGTTGCGGCGGTTATGGCGGGATTGAGGCTGTCGCACATGACGTATCTCGCAAGCGAAGCGATGCGCTCGCTGCGCATTGGGTTGCGCTTATACGCCATTGCGGACGAGCCTATCTGCTTTGACTCAAACGGCTCCTCCACCTCTTTCAGATTGGAAAGCAATCTAATATCGTTTGAAAACTTTGCCGCGCTCTGCGCTATAGAGCAAAGCACGCTTATTACGAGATAGTCCGCCTTGCGGGTGTACGTCTGCCCGCTCACGGCGACGCTCTTTTCAAAGCCCATCTTTTTCGCGATCGCAGAGTCCAGCGCCTTGACCTTCTCGGTATCCCCTTCAAAAAGCTCCAAAAAGCTTGCCGCGGTGCCCGTCGTGCCCTTGCAGCCAAGCAACTTGAGGCGCGACAGCTCGAAATCAAGCGTCTCGAGGTCTATCACCAGATCCTGCAGCCAAAGCGTCGCGCGCTTGCCCACGGTGGTTGGCTGCGCCGCCTGAAAGTGCGTAAATCCGAGAGTCGCCGTATCCTTATGCCTGTTTGCGAAATCGCTGACGGAGGCAATACAGGTGACAAGCGCTTTTTTTATCTCGAGCAAGCCCTCCTTCATCTGTATGACGTCGGTATTGTCGCCCACATAGCAGCTTGTCGCGCCCAGATGAATGATAGGTCTTGCGTCGGGGCAAGCCTCGCCGTAGGTATGCACGTGCGCCATAACGTCGTGACGCACCTCGCGCTCCTTTGCCTTTGCAAATTCATAGTCGATATCGTAGATATGCCGCTTCATCTGCTCGATCTGCGCGTCGGATATCGCGATACCCAATTCCTGCTCCGCCTCGGCAAGCGCGATCCAGAGCTTGCGCCAGGTGCTGAACTTAAAATCAGGCGAGAAGATGTATTTCATCCTCTTGCCCGCATATCTCTCGCAAAGCGGCGATACATAACCGTCCATATTGCCCTCCAAAGATTGAAAAAGTGTCCAAACTTTTTCGCGCGTGTCGCCCGCCAAAAGCTTCAAACACTTAAATTACTCTAATACTATAACGCATATAAGTTTTTTTGTCAAAACTTTCAAACATGTCAAAAAATTTGTCGCAAACCGCTTTGAATTTTTTTTGTACAAGCATATAATGTGCCTATAATAATTCACAAGGAGTCCGGTTTATGATTATGTCGGAGCTTTACGGCAGCATGGTATTTGACGATAAGGTCATGTCCAAACGCCTGCCAAAAGATATCTACAGGGAACTCAAAAACTGTTGCGCCAACGACCTGCCCCTCTCCCTCGATGTGGCGACCGTTATCGCCAACGAGATGAAAGAATGGGCCGTGGAAAAGGGCGTGACGCATTTCACGCATTGGTTCCAACCCATGACGGGCATCACCGCCGAAAAGCACGACAGCTTTATCTGCCCCGCAAAATCCGGCGAAGTCATAATGGAATTGAGCGGCAAGGAGCTTATAAAAGGCGAGCCGGACGCAAGCTCTTTTCCCAGCGGAGGTTTGCGCTCCACATTCGAGGCAAGAGGCTATACAGCATGGGACCCCACCTCCTATGCGTTCATCAAGGACGGCATACTTTGCATCCCCACCGCTTTCTGCTCCTACAACGGAGACGCGCTCGACAAAAAAACGCCGCTGCTGCGCTCCATGGAAGCGGTCAACAAACAGGGCGTGCGACTTTTGAGGCTGTTCGGAAGAAAAACGGAAAGACTCAACGCCACCGTCGGGCCGGAGCAGGAATACTTTTTGATCGACACCGCCGCGTTTGAAAAACGCAAGGATCTGTTTTATACGGGCAGGACGCTCTTCGGCGCGCGTCCGCCGAAGGGACAGGAGCTAGAAGACCACTACTTCGGCGCGATAAAGCCAAGAGTCGTCAAGTATATGAAAGAGCTTGACGAGGAGCTGTGGAAGCTGGGCATACTCGCCAAAACAAAGCACAACGAGGTTGCGCCCGCGCAACACGAATTCGCGCCGATATTCACTACTGTCAGCGTCGCTTCCGACCAAAATCAGCTCACGATGGAGATAATGAAAAAGGTTGCGGCAAAGCACGGCATGACCTGTCTTTTGCACGAAAAGCCGTTTAACGGAGTCAATGGGAGCGGTAAACACAACAATTGGTCGCTTTGCACAAATTTCGGGCACAACCTTTTCGAGCCGGGCAAGAGTCCCGAGGACAATGCCCAATTCCTCCTTATCCTCTGCGCAGTTATCGCCGCGGTGGACAAGCATCAGGATCTGCTGCGCATTGCGGTGGCGTCCGCAGGCAACGACCACAGGCTCGGCGCAAACGAGGCGCCGCCCGCGATAGTCAGCATGTATCTCGGCGACGAACTGACGGGCATTCTGCAAGCGATAGCGGACGGCAGAAACTTCTCCCGCCGCGCTCAATGCGAGGTCAAGCTCGGCGTGCACGTGCTGCCGCAATTCGCGATGGACTCCTCCGACCGCAACCGCACTTCCCCGTTTGCGTTCACGGGCAATAAATTCGAATTCCGTATGCCGGGCTCCGCGCAGTCCATAGCGGGCGTGAACGTCGTCCTCAATACGATAATAGCGGAGCAGTTTATGCTGTTTGCCGACGAGCTTGAAAAAGCCGACGATCTGCAGGCAGGCATAAGCGCTATCATCAAACGCGTGATGAACGAGCACGGCAAGATCATCTTCAACGGCAATAACTATTCCGACGAATGGGTCAAGGAGGCGGAACGCCGCGGCTTGCTCAACCTGCCGTCCACGATAGACGCTCTGCCTTATCTGACGTCGGAAAAGAATATCGCGCTTTTTGAAAGTCAAAACGTATTTTCGCGTCGCGAGCTGCTGTCCCGCGAAGAGGTATACGTCGAAAACTATTGCAGGCTGCTGAATATCGAAGCGATGACGATGCTCGATATGGCGAATATGGAAATAATCCCGTCGGTATTACGCTATAAAGGCGACTTGACCAAAACAGCCAAAAATTCGCTCGCCGCGGGAGTCGACGCAAACGACGAGATCGATATGGCAACCGC
>CANDBZ010000037.1 GCA_947383095.1 uncultured Clostridia bacterium
CGAGATCATTGTTGGTGACTGGAGTTCAGACGTGTGCTCTTCCGATCTGGCGACTCTGCCGTATTCCGCCGTAGCCGCCGATACGGTCATGCCGCTTTTTATCAGCATTTGCGGAATTATAAGCGCGGTAAGCGACGCGGCAAGGGAAGTGATGATGCGCGTTGCGGACAGCGGCACCGTGCGTGAAATAAGCTCTTTGAAGCCTTGCGGCTTTGCAAATCTGCCGCCCGACGCGAAGAAGAGCACCGCAAGCACTATCACGCACAGCGCGTCGGACAGCGTCATTGCAAGCGCGATGCCCTGCGCGCCGCTTATAAACGTCACAAGTCCGCCCGCAAAGACGACGGAAAGTATTATTTTAACAATTTCGTCAAGGAGCTCCGTCGAGGAAAACGCGAGGAAGTTTTTTCTGCCCCAAAACCAGCTTCTGAAGGACGCGTACAGCGTCGAGGTGATAAGCGTGGGCAGCATGATGAGGAAAATAGGAAGACAGCGTTCGTCGGAAAACAGAAAACCGAGCTTCGAGTGCAATCCGAACATCAGCGCGCAGAGCGCCGCGGATATGCCGAGCCCCATAAGCAGGGAGGCGGTTGTAAGAGCGTTTTGCCTTTTTGTATTGCCTGTCGAGGCCGCTTCCGCCACCTTGCGCGACAGCACCGTCGGCGCGCCCGATGTGAGGGTAAACAGCAGCATCATCACGCTCATCGCGATCTGATACAGTCCTACCGTCTCCGCGCCGAGCGCACGCGACATCCAAATTTTGAATACGAAGGATATCGCTCTCGTGAGGATGGAAAAGCTGGTTACTATAGTAAAGGATTTTGCCGTTGCATTCATTTGTTAAGTTTATGCGGGGTGGGCGCGTATCATAACTTGACAAAAAATACAAAATTGCGCGACAAATAAAAACGCCGCTCGTTGGAGAGCGGCGTTTAAAACGTTAGGGCTTATTCTTTGCCTTCGTCGTACTTGCTGTGCTTCCTGTCGATCGCTTCCGAATTGGCCGGAGCGCTTGCTTTCTTTGCAATCTTTTTTGCGACGGGCTTGCGCACCTTGCGGACTATGAAGACTATCACAACGACGATTATGGCAAGACCGATGATGATCGTGGGTATCATCCACCACAGGTATTCGATGTTGAACTTGTTGGACGGGGTGGTGTTCTTATTGTCGTCGTCATCGTCGTTTTTGCCGCTCGTATCCGCTGCGACCTGACGCTTAAGCGTGGTGTCGCCCGCGACGGCGTTGTTGTAGGACTCTTCGTCCACAAGCTCGATCGTGACGTCGTCAAACATAGCGTAGCCCTTTGTCAGACCCTTCTCGACGCTTTCGCCGTCCACTTCTTCCTTGCTGTATTTACCCAAAGAGAGCTTGATGGTGACGTCCTTCACGTCGTCGTCGCGCGTCTGCACAAAGAATTCATATTCCGTCCATTCGTTGGCGCCGTCCTTTGCGGTATTTATAGCCTTGAAGATGAAGGGATTGTTGCTTTCGTTTGCGGAGCCGAGATAAAGCTCGATATTTGCGCCCACGGTGTCGTCGTTGTCTTTGCCGCCGATGCCGTAAGTGCGCACCCATACGCTGACCCTGTAGTAGCTGTTTTCTTTGAGCGTTTTAGAGCCGCTTGTATAGATATACGCGCTGTTGACGGTGTTGTTTATCACAAGCATTCTGTTGCCGCTGTGCGCATACAGCTCTTTGACGGGTAGCCAATTCTCGGTCTTGTTTTTGATGACTTTTTCCTCTTTGAGCTTCGCGGTCAAATCCTCCGGAGACATATCGCCGTATTTGCCGCTTGCCTGTGCCTCCGCAAGTTCCTCGTCGGTGATCGTGACGTCGTCTACGGTGTAGTTCGCGCCGAGTATTCTCACATATTCGGTGCCGTTCACGCTTTCCGTTTCTTCATGGAAGCTTGGGTCGGCATATATTACCCCGTATTTGGAGTTGCTTGAGGATTGGCTCGTATCCGTAGCGCCCGTCCAGCCGATGGGGGTGGTTAGCTGCTTTCTCGATTCTATCGTGCTGGAAAGCGAATCGAAGCTGTCGGTGAGGAAGGATATTTTCTTTGTCGTGTTATTTGCTTCGGCCTTGTTATAATCGTCCTCTTCTATTTTTGTGAAAACGACTTTGTCGAAGAATACCGCGCCGGAGGATTTTGCAGCTTCCTTTTTAGCGTCTTCGTCCGCATCCTCGTCCGCGCCCTGGACGTCCATGAATTTGACGTCCTGTCCGAGCCACAGATTGAGCTTGAGGGAGACGCTTGCGCTGCCGACCTCGATATAGAACGTATATTTTGTCCAATTGCCGTTTCTCGACGTGTTGGTGAATACGAAGAAGTTGTTGCCGTTTTCGCTTGTCGACGCGCTGGATTCGCCGGTGAGGAAGATGCTTGCCGTCGTCGGTCCTACAGTTTTTGCATATACGCTGAAGGAATAGAATGCGTTGGCGTCAAGCGTGACGTCTTGCGATGCAAAGCCCACCGCGTATTTTTCGCTGTCCTTGCTGCCGATAGCAAGCATGTTGGGACCTGCGACGGAGTTGAGATAATCGGAGGAATACGTAAGGTCGTTGTTGTAGAAGTTGTTGAAGATTTCCTCGCTTATGCCCGTAGCGTTGCCCGCTTGCTGGCTGTAACCGTAATCGCGCGGATTGCCTGCCGGCGAGATGTCCGTGGGATTTAGCGCTATGATACCGCCGAACAGAGAAGTGTCGTTTTTGTTTATATTGACGGTGTTGTCGTTTATCGTCCAATTGTTGGGCTTTGCGGCGAACTGCTGTTGGTTGAACGCGACGTTTTCTTCAAGGTTTTCGTCGTCCATGTCATAGTCGTCGAAGCTGCCGTTTTTAAACGTATAGCTGTATGTTTTGCTCAAATCAACGGATTTTACGTAAGTGCCCGTTGTCGTGTCGGTGAAGTTGGCGTATGTGATCGCCGTCATATTGAGGTTTGTCACAAACAGCGCGCCTTTCGTGAGAGTGGAGGCCGCCCATCTGTTGCCTGTGCCGAGCGTAAAGCGCAACGCGACGTCTCTGTCCTCGTCCGTGCCGCGGATGACGATAGTGAGCTTGCACCAATCGTTGTGATACTCGTCCGTTTCGTCGGTATTTATTTTGGTGAAGCTGGTGAGGTTGCCGCCGTCCTCCTTGGATTTATCGACGAGGTACACGTATGCGCCGCTTGTCGAAGAAACGTCGACGGTCTTGACCCATACGGAGAGACGGTATATTTGATTTGCTTTTATGGTGATGTTTTGAGTGTCCACCTCAAAGTAGCTAGTCTTTGAAGAATACATCTCGTATGCGTTTTTGGATTCCATTTCGTAGGGAAGTCCAGGATATGCGCCTTCGCCTTTGAAATTCCCCTCGCTTGACAAATCGACGATGCCCTCGCTGATCGCGTCGGTGATCACGGGGTTGGAATCCTTTGCGGTATCGAAATTGCTCGTCCAACCCTGCGGCGCGCCTTTGCCAATTGTCGCGACTCCGTCGAGGGTTGAGGAATTGGTCGCTTTTGCGTCGCTCAAGATATAGCCGTCGCCTTGACCTAAAAGGTTCTGGGTCTTCAAATCTACGATGAGCGAGTGATATTCTTTGCCGCTGACGGCGCAGTCGAGAGTTTGGTCTTTGTTTGCGGCGAAGACGCCGTTGCCGGACTCGGGCAGACTTGCGATCTCTTCAAGCGTTAGCTCGTCGATAAACACCCAACCGTTGGAGAACGTGCCGTCGTCGGTATAGGTTGTCTCGTCTTGACCGGAAGTGAAGCTGCGGAAGCTCACGGGAGTGTTGTCGCCTGTGCCGCCTGTGCCCAGCCAAACCGCCATATTGTAATTATAGTCGTCAAACTGATTGCCTTGGATATAGAAGGTATACTTCGTCCAGCCGCCGTTGGACTCGCCGCGTACGTTGGATTCGAGGGTAAGACCGTTGCCGGGAGCAACGGACGTCGAGCCGATAAGAGCAAGCCCTCTGTTCGACTTATTGGATGAGATGCCTTTTATCACGATGTCCTTGCCGTCGTTGCTCGTAAGAATGAGCGACACGCCTTCGCCGTGAATGCCGTAGGTAAACAACTCTATGGAAAGAGCGTAGACCTTGTTCTTTTCGATGGTTATCGTCCTCGACGAGCGGATTGCCTGCGCCGTCATATATTGCTGCGAAAGCATAAACGCCTTATTTCCGACTCTTCCGCTGTAATCCGTGATGAGGTCTTTGATCGCGTCGAGAGCGTCGGCGGGGACATAATCCGTGCTATTTGTGCTTTCGTTGTCCTTGAGCTGGAACGTGGGCGAATAGTCCTTGTATTTCTCCGCAAATTGGGAAAGGTCTATGGTAGCGTTGTGACCTCTCGAGGTGGGCGCGGGATCGTCCTTGCCGCTGTTGCCGGTGATGTGCGCCCAGGAGTTGGGCGTGCCGGAAGAGGAGGGCGTGACCGTCGGGCCGAATTCAAAGCGTCCGTTGGGAACCTTGAGCGTGGCGGTGTTTACGTTCGTCTCGCCGTCGAGCTCTTTTTCTATCGCCGCGTCAAACGCTTCCTTGCCTTCGACGACGTCGGTTTCGGGATCGTTTTCGATCTTTTCGAGCATGACGTTATCGAAAAACGCGTAGCCTGTAGTCAAGCCCGTTTTGAAGCTGCTGGAATATTTGCCCAGACCGAGCAGCAGAGTGAGGCTGGTCGTGGACGAGGGGGAAGTTTCGATATAAGTCGTGAAGGTCTGCCATTCGCCCTTGGTGTCTATCCCCGCAAACTCCGCGTATGTGTTGGAGCTCAAATAAATGCGCGCGCCGCGACCTTCTTTGTTTTCGTCGTCGTTGCCGCCGATATCGTATGTGAGCACGTCCACCGTGAGCTTATAGTAAGAGCCTTTGTCAAGAGAGAAGCTTGTGGACGTATATCCGTACGCCGTGGGTCCGTGTATTTTCTTGCCGTCGCTGTTCGTTGACTCTTTGGGCATATAGATCATGAGCGCGTTTTTGATAGCGTCGCTCTCGCCGTATTTTCCGCCCGCAAGCAGGAGGTCGCGGATTTTGTTGTCGCTGTCTCCCCACTTGGATTTGTTTGCGTTGTAAAACGCGGCTTCGAGGCTTATCACGCCAGCGGTGACGTCGTCGTTGAACGAGCCGGACGAATATTGCTTTGCGCCCGTCCAGCTTGTCACGCTGCGTGGATAAGTGCTGACGGAGGTGTCGATCACCTTGAAATCGCTGTTGCTTATCAGAAGCCCTTCCGTAGCTTTGATCGGGTCTTTCTTGGAGTCGTCGGGGTTGTCCTGATTGCATGCGGCCAAGAGGCATGATGTGAGCGCTACGATCACGATCATCAGGAGAGCTAAAACTGCAAATTTCTTCTTGTTCATACCAAACCTGTAGAATTTTATTTAGGCTTACGCCCGTGCGCACATTTCGCGCGTGTATATACGTCGCGCATAGTGCATATGATTAGTCATTCTAATACAAATACAATATTTTTGCAACATAAATTCATATTTTGCGATAAATTAAAAACACTAACGTAGATTTTAATCTTAATTGCGAGGGAGCATATGTCATACGGCGCGTCGTACAAGTCAATTATCGCGGAAAATATGTATAAATATAACCGTCCTAGCGCAAAAAGCGCGCGCAGACGCAGGCTTCTCACGGCGGCGGCAGGCTTGTTCATAGGCATTGTGAACGGCATATTCGGCGCGGGAGGAGGAATGCTCGCGGTGCCGGCGCTGTCTTTCATAGGAGGTCTGGACGACAGGCATTCGCATGCGACCGCTATTGCGGTCATATTGCCGCTTTGCCTTGTGAGCACTATAGTTTATTCCTTGCGCGGCTCGTTTGCGTGGGGAGTCGTCGCGCCTACCGTGTTGGGCGTGTTTTTGGGCGGCATAGCGGGAGCCTTGCTTTTGAAAAAGGCCTCCAACGACCTCTTGGCGTTTCTATTTTACGGGATAATGCTGTTTGCAGGGATAAAGATGATAACTGGATAAACGTATATCTAATCGAATAAACAGAGGTAGAAAATGAAATTTTTGTATTTTGCGCTCGCAGGCTTGCTCGGCGGCGTGCTCGCCGGCATGGGGATGGGAGGCGGCACGCTGACTCTGCCGCTTTTGGTACTTGTATTGGGAGTGGGACAGCTCACGGCGCAGTATGCCAATCTCATAGCCTTTCTTCCGTCGGGCGCGGCGGCGCTCTTCCTCCACGTCAGAAACGGACTTGTAAAGGCGGACGATCTCGCGGTTTTATTGCCGCCCGCTATTGTCGCATGCGCGGCGGCGTCCGTGTTTGCAACGCAAATCGAGGGAGACCTGCTCAAGAAGCTTTTCGGGGGTTTTCTTTGCGTAATAGCAGTGGGCTCGCTCGCGTTCAAAACCTTCGGTTCGCTTAAGACCTCGAAGAGAGAAAAAAGTTGAATTTGGGGTATTTACAAGTTTATCTTTGTAATGTATAATTTTTACTATAAGGGGAAAGCAGAGATTTTTGTTACCGCTGTGCGCGCTTCGGGAGTCGCACCGGTACGGCGACAAACGGCTCGGTTTTTTTCAAGGCGGCTGTTGCTTAATTGAAGGCGGAAAGTTGTGACGCGCAAAAAGCGCGCGATTCTAAACTGTCTGCGGTCTGAAAACCGCCGACGAAACGGGAGATTAAACAATGGAAAAAATCGCAATTATCGATCTCGGCTCTAATTCTGCAAGATTGGTTTTGGTCAACGTCCTCGACGGGGGTTATTTTGTCGTGTTCGACGAGCTTAAGGAGACGGTCCGCCTCGGTCAGGACATGGATTGGGACGGCTTCATCAAGCCTCAACGCATTGCGCAGACGATAAAAACGCTCACCATGTTCCGCAGACTGTGCGACGCAAACCACGTCGACAAGATATTCGCGTACGCGACCGCGGCGGTGCGCCGCGCCAAAAACCAAAAGAGCTTTTTGGACGAAGTCGCTATGACCTGCGGCATAAAAATAAAGGTTTTGTCCGTAGAGGAGCAGGCTATGCTCGTCTATCAGGGCGTTATCAACTCGATGGAGGTGCCCAAGGGTCTCATTATGGAAATGGGCGGCGGCTCCACAAATCTCATCTATTACAACCGTCGCAATCTCATTCATTACGAGACTTTGCCATTCGGCGCGGTGACTCTCACGGATCTGTTCAAGGCGGACGCGGCGAGCCCGCAGGAGCGCGCGCAGAAGATAGAGGAGTTTATCGGAGCGCAGCTGGATAAGGTGACCTGGCTTGACAGCGTAGAGCCGGACACGTCTTTTGTGGGCGTGGGAGGCAGCTTCCGCAATCTCGGCAGGATAAGCAGAATGATAACCAAATATCCGTTCAATATGAATCACAACTACGAGATGAAGACGGCGGATTTTGAAAACATCTACAACACGATAAAGAAGCTCGACCTAAACAGCACCATGAAGATAAAGGGGCTTTCAAGCGGCCGCGCGGATATATTCCCGAGCGCGCTCGCCGTCATGAAGGCGGTCATAAGCAGGTTCGACTTCCAGAAAATCACCATAAGCGGGTGCGGATTGCGCGAGGGCGCGATGTTCCGTTATGCCGTGCCGAGCGTCACGGAAAGGCCTCTGTCGGACGTTTTGGGACATTCGCTCTACACCCAGATGAAGTATTTCGACATCAACATCGGGCATGCGGAGCACGTTTACAATCTGTCCATACAGCTTTTCAAGCAGCTCAAGGTGCTGCACAAGATGCCGCGTGCATATGTGCGGGTGCTCAAGATCGCCGCGCTTTTGCACGACAGCGGCATGCGCATCAAGTTCTACAATCATCAGCTTCATTCGCAATATATAATTCTCAACAGCAACCTTTACGGCGTGCCTCACAAGGATATAGTCTTGGCTTCCTTCGTTGCGGTGGGACACAGAAATATGGATTTCTCCAAGGAAGATTTGTTCAAGTATAAGGATATGATCACCCAGGAGGACTTTGAGGCGGTCAAGAAATTGAGCGTGATTTTGCGCATTGCCGAGAGCTTTGACCGCAGTCAGAGCGGAGTCGTGACGGGCGTAAACTGCGACGTTTTGGGCGACAGCGTCATAGTCAAGACGGAGACGGAAAACGGCGGAGACTGCTCGCTCGAGATAAAGGACGCCATGGGCGCTACGGCGGATTTCAAGACCGCGTACGGCAAGAATTTGGAAATTCTGTGAGCCGTTGGAATTATGAAAGATCTCTCGGGTCGTATCATACTCGCGTCGGCGTCGCCGCGCCGCAAAGAGCTTCTTGAAAAGGCGGGCTTGGATTTCGACGTTCTGCCCGCGGACATAGACGAAAGCAAGATTCGCGCCGCAAGCCCGCGCTTGCTCGTCAAGCGGCTCTCAAGGGCGAAAGCGCGCGCGATAGACCGCGCGGACGGCGCAGTCATAGGCGCGGACACGGTGGTCGTTTACGGCGGCAGGGTTTACGGAAAGCCGCATACCAAGGACAACGCCGTCGCTATGCTGTCAAAGCTTTGCGGAAGGTGGCACAGCGTGTACACAGGGGTGACGGTTGTTTACGGCGGAAGAGAAACGTGCTTCTGCGTCAGGTCCCGCGTCAAGCTCAAGGCTTTGAGCATAGCGCAGATAGCGGATTACGTAGACGAAATAAATCCGATAGACAAAGCCGGCGCATACGGCATACAGGACGGGCGTCTGGTTGAAAAATACAAGGGCAGTTATACCAATATCGTGGGACTGCCTATGGAAAAGCTCTCCGACGCGCTCGGACGGGCGGGGGTTATCGATGACTAATGTTGAACTCTCAATAGACTTGGGAAGCAAATTCATCACAATATTTCAAAAAGGCATAGGCCCCGTTTTGCGGGAGCCTGCGATCGCCATTGCGACGCAGGTGAAAAACAGGCTCGAGATACGCGACGCAGGCTATCGCGCGCAGAGCATCATGACGGGCTCCTTGGGCGGAGCGAAGGTGATCTCGCCTATCAAAGAGGGCGTTGTCGTCGACGAGGAAATGGCGGCGATGATGCTCAAGTATTTTCTTAAAAAGATCTTGCCGCCGAGCGTTTTTTCTCCCCGTATCAAGGCTATCGTTTCCATATGCTCGTCGTCGTCCGGTTCGGACAGGCGCGCGGTGGAAAAGTGCTGTATCAAGGCGGGGATAAAGGAGGTCACGCTTGTGGAAGCGCCGCTGTCGCTTTTGGCGTATACGGGCAGCATCGGCGGTCTGTTTGTGGATATGGGCGGCGGCAAGACGGAAATAGCGGCGGTCACAAACCGAGGCATTGCGGCGGGATGCTCCGTCAATATCGCGGGCGACGCGTTCAACAATGCGATAATCGACAAGCTTTACATGCATTACGGCGTGAAAGTGGGCGAATTTACGATAGAAAACTTAAAAAAATCCGCGCTTTCGTTTTATCTCAACGACGAGGGCAGCTACGCCGTGTCCGGCGGCGGCAAGGACGGCAGTCCGCGCAGCCTTTATGTCTCGGCGGCGGATATGCGCGACGCGGTGCTGCCGCTTGTGGACGACGTCATAGAGGTCATCATGTCGGTGCTGAATCAGACTCCGCCGGAGCTCGCCGCGGAAATTCTGCGCAAAGGCGTGTTCGTCACAGGCGGATGCTTGCATATCCCCGGCATGCTTGATTATATAGAGCAGGCGCTCGAATTGCCCGTGACGCTTTTGCGCGACGGCGAAAACGCCGTCGCTATCGGCGGCGCGAAGTTTTTCGACAATAAGGAGCTGCTTGGAGATATGCTTGGCGTGAGACTGAATTGAACGCCGCTTATTAGACAATATCATACAAAATGATCTCAAAACAGACATCTCATGCGGACGTCTGTTTTTTATTATATCAGTATGAGAAAGATAGTTATTACTTCAGGCAAGGGCGGCGTTGGCAAAACCACCGTGACCGCTACTCTCGGGCGCAAGCTTGCGCAGAGCGGCTTCAGGGTGGTGCTCGTCGACGGCGACGTCGGCTTGAACAATCTCGACGTCGTGACCTCTATAGAACGGCGCGTCGTATACGATATGAGCGACGTGCTCGCGGGCAAGTGCCGCGCGTTTCAGGCGCTCGTCGCGGATACGCAAAGCCCCATGCGCATATTGCCGTCGTCAAAGGACAGCACGGCGTTGACGACGCAGGCGTTTCGCGGAATAGTCGACGGCTTCTCGGATTTCGACTTTGTCATCATAGACTGTCCCGCGGGCATAGAGCACGGCTTTCACAGGGCGGTATCCGCCGCGGACGAGGCTATTGTGGTCACGACTCCGTCGGCTTCGGCTATAAGAGACGCGGACAAGGTCATAGGTCTGCTTGCGGGGTACAGGCTGACGGACGTTTCGCTTGTCGTCAATCGCGTGCGCGCCGATATGGTCATGCGCGGCGAAATGATCGGCGCGTCCGAGATAGGCGCGCTATTGCACACGCCGCCGATAGGGGTCATACCCGAGGACGATATGATCACGCTTTATCAGCAGCTCGGCAGCGTGCCCGCAGCGGCGGTTTCGGACAGATTTTTCGAGCTGCTTGCTCAAAACGTCGCAAACGGAACGAAATCATTCACGGATGTGCGCGCTAAACGCCGTCTGTTTCGCAGGAGGTAAAGCATGAGGCAGGACAGAGATATCGCCAAACGCATGCGAGACATGCTCACTCACGACAAGGTCGGCGTCAAAGAGGGCTTTTCCACCGCGCTTATGGGCGATCTCAACCGTCTGCTCGGCGACTATTTCGACCTTTGCGATACCGCGGAGGTCGACGTTGTTTTGCATGACGACGGCGCGTACGGGATCACCGTGACGGCTACCGCAAGCAGGATAAAACAGTTTGAAACGACTTTGGATATAAAAAGATACTGAAATCGGGAATATTGCCGTCTCGTCGCTCATAAGATATGTGCGAGGTGAGATTATGGAATATGACGAAAACAAAAAACTTGAAGTTGAAGTATCGACCAACGAATTTGTGGAAAATCGCGTCAACGAGGGACGTCGCCGCAAACGCGGTATCGATTTTCTCGATTTTGCAATAGTGCCGGCGGTGCTCGGCGTATTCGTATCGTTGGGCTTTTTGTTTGCCAATATTTTCAAGGCTTCCGCGGCGGTTGACGCCATGAGAGCGGCGGCGGCTTTCTTCGCAAGCATCTGACGTTCGGTCTAATATGCAGATAAAGGTCCATCCTCTGTTTTTCGTGCTTGCCCTTGCGCTTGTCGCATTCGGGCAAGCATTGCCCTTCGTATGGACCTTTGCGGCGCTCGTGCTGCACGAGCTTGCGCATATGGCGTTTGCGCGCATGCGCGGATTTGTCGTCAAAAAGCTCGTTCTGTTGCCTTTCGGCGCGATGATGAGCACGGAGGAGGCGTTCGACAGGACGTCCTCTGTCATAGTAGGGCTTGCGGGTCCCGTATGCAATCTGTTGCTTGCTCTCGTCACGCTCGGTCTTTGGTGGCTTGCGCCGCAGGCTTATCCGTATACGCAGGCTTTTTTTTACGCCAATATGTCGCTCGGGATCTTCAATCTTCTTCCCGTTTATCCGCTTGACGGAGCGAGAGTGGTGCTCGGTTTTTGCAAAAACAAGCTCAAAGCGGTCAAGGGCTTGCAGATCGCGGGGGTCGTATGCAGTCTGGCTTTTTTGGGACTGTTTGTCGCGTCCTTCTTTTACCGCTTGAATTTTACCTTCGGAATTATCGCCGTATTCCTGTTTTACGGGGCGGCGTTCGGCACGAAGGACGAGATGTACGTCAGCGTGCTTGACAGCGCGACTAAAAATTATATGCTTGGCGTGGAGCAAAAGACCGTAAGACTGTCGCAGGATACGCCAATAATAAGATTTTATCATCACGTCGGGTCCTCGTGCGAGACCACGTTTATCGTGCTTGACGAAAACGGGGAGGAAAAAGCGAGGTTGAGCGAGGCGCAGCTAAAAGCCGTAGCGCTCAAAAACAAGCTATCTAAACCAATAAAATTAGCATTGGACAACAAATGAAGCGCAAATTTGCGCTTCTATATCCGTCAAGCCGCCGGGTAGCGGCTTGTTTTCATAACGTCGCAAAATTCATCAGGGCGCGCTTTTGTTGACTTTTGGGCATTATTGCTATAAAATATTTTATTATTGATATTTCGCGCGCGCAGGCGCGCCTCGGAGAATTTATGAAATACCTCGGGATAGACATCGGAGGAATGAGCGTGAAATGCGGCGTCGTCGGCGGCGACGGACGGCTGTATTTCAAAAAAGCCGCGCCGATTCGCGCAAATGAGGAAGACGGGGTCATTTTGAACGATATCGCAAAGCTCGTCGAGGAAGTGTTGAGCGAAAGCGGAACGGATAAAGCTCAAATAGCAGGCATGGGCATAGGCTGCCCGGGATCCGTTTACGATGAAAAAGGCGTAGTGCGATACGCCTGCAATATAAATTTCAAAAATACGCCGATCGTCGATATCATGAGAAA
>CANDBZ010000038.1 GCA_947383095.1 uncultured Clostridia bacterium
ACCGCGGTTTATTCCGCAACGGTCGAAGAGGACGAGGACAATAAAGAGGTGGACACCATGCCCGATCTCAACGAGGGCGAAAGACTTAAGCTTGACGACGTGCTTTGCGAGCAGAAGTTTACAAAGCCTCCCGCGAGGTACAACGACGCGACTTTGGTCAAGGCTCTCGAGGAAAACGGCATAGGCCGTCCGTCCACGTACGCGTCGATAATTTCCGTCCTGTCAAAGCGCAAGTATACTGAAAAACAGCAAAAGGCTATTGCTCCGACGTCTTTGGGCGAGGCTGTCTGCGAGTATATGGAGAAGAATTTTCCCGATATAATGAGTCTCGACTTCACGGCGAGGCTTGAAGGCGCGCTGGATAAGGTTGCGGACGGCAATCAGCAGTGGCAGGAGCTTATAGGCGCGTTTTATCCAAGGCTTCAAAGGTTTTTGGACAGAGCCGCGCACTCGAGCGGAAGCGCGCATCTTCCCGAGGAGGAGAGCGACGTGGTTTGCGACAAATGCGGCGCGAAAATGATAGTCCGTCACGGCAGATACGGTCCCTTCCTCGCATGTCCCAACTATCCGAAGTGCAAGAATATCAAGCGGATCGTAGAGGTCGTGGGCAAGTGTCCCAAGTGCGGCGGAGACGTCGGAAAACGCACGTCCAAGGCGGGCAAAACCTTCTACGGCTGCACGAATTATCCCGAGTGCGATTTCATAAGCTGGGATATTCCCGCGCCCTATTTTTGTCCCGATTGCGGCTCTACGATGAAGGTCGTCAGGCGCGAGGATAAGACTTATTATGTTTGCACGGACAGACAGTGCAAGCACAAGGAGCTTGTATCCGCGGACGAAGAGGAATGACGTATTGATTGCCGCGGGAGATTGCAAATGAAGCGAACGGTCAGGATCATAGGCGGAGGACTTGCGGGGTGCGAATGCGCGCTTCAGTTGCTCGATTGCGGCTTTGCGGTCAAAATGTACGAAATGCGTCCGCTCAAGACGACGGGAGCGCACAGCACGGGGAAGCTTGCGGAGCTCGTGTGCTCCAATTCTCTCAAATCCGAGGAACCCGCGACGGCTTCGGGGTTGCTTAAGGAGGAATTGACGTTGCTCGGCTGCAGACTTTTGCCGCTTGCGAGGCAGTGCAGAGTGCCGTCGGGCAGCGCGCTGTCTGTGGACAGAGAAAAATTTTCCGACGCGGTTGAAAATGAGCTGTTTAATTATGGCGACTTCGAGCTGATAAGAGAGGAAGCGACGGATATAGAAAGCTTGCCTACCGTGATTGCGACGGGTCCGCTCACGTCGGACAAAATGGCGATCAAGGTGGGCGAGATAAGCGGCAAATCGCGGCTGTTCTTTTACGATGCGATAGCTCCTATCGTGTCGGCGGACAGCATAGATTACGACAAGGCGTACTTCGGCGGAAGATACGGCAAGGGCGGAGAGGACTATCTCAATCTGCCCATGCGGCGCGACGAATACGAAGCGTTTTACAGGGCTTTGACCGACGCGCAGACCGTTGTGCTTCACGACTTTGAAAAGAGCGAGCTTTTTGAGGGGTGTATGCCCATCGAGGAGATGGCGAAGCGCGGCAGCGACACCATTCGCTTCGGGCCTCTCAAGCCCGTGGGACTTCGCAATCCCAAAACTGGAGAAAAGGCGTACGCCGTCGTGCAGCTGCGCAGAGAAAACGTTGCGGGCGATTGCTTCAATCTCGTGGGATTTCAGACGAACCTGACCTACGGCGAGCAAAAGCGTGTTTTCGGCATGATACCCGCGCTAAAAAACGCGGAGTTTGTCAGATACGGCGTTATGCATCGCAATACCTACATAAACGCTCCCGACGTGTTGACGGATACGTTCAGAGTGAAGAAGGCGGATTTTCCGCTGTATATAGCGGGGCAGCTGTCCGGAGTCGAGGGCTATGTCGAAAGCATTATGAGCGGACTGATCGCGGGGCGCGCGCTGGCGGCGGAGCTTGACGGAAAGCCCGCGTACGAGCCGCCGGGCGAGTTTACCGTCACGGGCGCGCTTTGCAGATACGTGTCGTCCTGTCCTACGGATTTCAAGCCCATGAACGCCAATTTCGGCATTTTGCCTCCCGTCGCTGACGTGAGAGACAAAAAGAGCAGAAAGCAGGCGTATCACGACAGAGCTATAGCGAGCATGCCCATGCCGTGCGGCATTTCGATGCCCGAACTATAAACAGAATAAAAACGCGCGCGCATGCGCGCACAATATACAATAACGATATTCTCATTGGAGGTTAATATGGAATTTCGCGGAACTACAATATGCGCGGTCAAGCGCGGCGGGCTTACGGCTGTCGCGGGCGACGGACAGGTCACGATGGGCGAAAGCGTAATCATGAAGGGAAACGCCGTAAAGGTCAAGCGCATTTATAACGATAAAGTGGTTGTGGGCTTTGCCGGCTCCGTTTCGGACGCGTTCGCCTTGTCGGAAAAATTTGAAGCTATGCTTCAAAAGTACAGCGGCAATCTTATGCGCGCGGCGGTGGAGCTTGCGGAGCTGTGGCGCTCCGACAAGGGCGGCAGAAAGCTGGAGGCTTTGCTTATCGCGGCGGACGAGACGTCTCTGTTCGTCATATCCGGCACGGGCGAGGTGATAGAGCCCGAAAACGGCATTTGCGCGATAGGCAGCGGCGGAAATTACGCATTGGCGGCGGCGCGCGCGCTGGCGGCAAATACGGATATGAACGCAAAGGACATTGCATACGCTTCGCTGAAGATCGCAAGCGAGATCTGCGTATATACAAACGACCATATCACGGTCGAAACCGTTTGAGAGGTGAAATATGGACAACAGCATTATGACTCCGAAGCAAATCGTCGCGGAGCTTGACAGATATATCATAGGACAGCACGACGCGAAGGTCGCCGTGGCAATAGCGCTTCGCAACCGCTATCGCAGGAGCAAGCTCTCCGAGGAAATGAGAGAGGAAATCACGCCTAAAAACATCATCATGAAAGGACCTACGGGCGTCGGCAAAACGGAAATCGCCCGCAGGCTCGCAAAGGTAGTCAAAGCGCCCTTCGTCAAGGTGGAAGCCACAAAATTTACGGAGGTCGGCTATGTCGGCCGAGACGTCGAAAGCATGATAAGAGACCTCGTCGAAGCGTCTATAAGGCTTGTGCGCGACGAGAAATATAAGGAAGTGCTTCCGCGCGCGACCGAGGTTGCGGAAAACGAATTGGTGAAGATACTTCTGCCTGTTCGCAAAGCGGCGGCAGGCGAGACGGATAAGAGCGACGCGGAGCTCAAGGAAGAGCTTTTGCACGAGATAAAGGCGGGACATCTTGATTCGCTCACTGTTGAAATGCAGCTGCGCACGCAGCCCAAGCCCATTCAGATCCCCTTGGGAGGAGGCGGCGACGGCTCTATAAATTTGGGCAATATTTTCAACGATATGAAAAATAGCATGAACGGCGGCGCGATAAAAAAGCGTAAGGTCACCGTCAAGCAGGCAAAAGAGCTCATCATCGCCGCGGAGTCCGAAAAAATGGTGGACGAAGACGCGATAATCCAGGAGGCTCTTCAGCGCGCGGAGCAGGACGGCGTTGTATTCCTTGACGAAATCGACAAAATCGCAAACAACAGCGGCGGCATGCAGCAGGGACACGACGTATCGCGAGAGGGCGTTCAAAGGGACATTTTGCCCATCGTCGAGGGCAGCGCGGTGCAGACCAAGCACGGTACGATTCGCACGGATTTCATTCTGTTTATAGCCGCCGGCGCGTTCCACATTTCGCGTATGGAGGACCTGATACCGGAGCTTCAGGGCAGATTTCCCATCCGAGTCGAGCTTGACAACCTTACAAAGGACGATTTCGTCAAAATTCTCACGGAGCCGGATAACGCGGTGCTTAAGCAGTATAAAGAGCTGCTTGCGGTCGACGGGGTGACGCTCGCTTTCACGGACGACGCCATAGACGAGATCGCAAGCGTCTCTTTCGAGCAAAACGAGAGCAGCGAAAACCTCGGCGCGCGCAGATTGCACGCCGTGCTCGAGGCTCTTCTCAAGGACGTGCTGTACGAGGCGGACGACAACGAAACAAAAGAAATCACAGTGGATAAGGCGTATGTCGAGCAGCATCTCGCCTCTTCGCTGAAAGAGCGCAATTTGAGAAAATATATTATCTGAACGGGAGGGCTTTATGATAAGCATTCCAAAGGGAACGAAAGACGTTCTGCCGTCAGAGGCATACAAGTGGCACTACGTCGAGGGCATAGCGCGCGATATAGCCGCAAGATTCGGTTTTAAGGAGATACGCACTCCGACATTCGAGCATACCGAGCTATTTTTGCGCGGAGTGGGCGAAACGACTGATATAGTCACAAAGGAAATGTATACCTTCCTCGATAAGGGCGAAAGAAGCATGACGTTGCGTCCCGAGGGTACTGCGGGCGTTGCCAGATGCTTTGTGGAAAACGCGCTGTCGCAGGGGGTCATGCCCATGAAGGCGTATTATATAGCGTCGGTGTTCAGATACGAAAAACCGCAAAACGGGAGACTGCGCGAGCATCATCAGTTCGGCGTGGAATGCTACGGCAGCGAAAGCCCCGCGGCGGACGCGGAGGTCATCGCGCTCGCTTCCGCGTTTTTGAGGGAAACGGGACTCGACGGCTTGAAGCTCAAGATCAACAGCATAGGCTGTCCGGAGTGCCGCGCTAGGTATAATGCCGCGCTCAAGGAATATATAGGCGCGAATTTGCAGAATATGTGCGCGCAGTGCCGCGCGAGGTTTGACAAAAATCCTTTGCGCATTCTCGACTGCAAGGAGGAGAGGTGCAGGGAAATCACCAAAAACGCGCCGCGCATCACGGATTTTTTGTGCGACGACTGCAAGGCGCATTTCCAAAGCGTGCAAAACCTGCTTTCGCAGCAGGGTATTGAGTACGAGGTCGACAGCGGTATTGTCCGGGGGCTTGATTACTACACGCGCACGGTGTTTGAGTTTGTGTCGACCGATATCGGCGCGCAAGGCACCGTATGCGGCGGAGGAAGATACAACAATCTCGTCGAAGAGGTGGGGGGAAAGCCCACGCCTGCGGTCGGCTTCGGGTTGGGACTCGAAAGACTGCTGCTCGTGCTTGAGAATACGCGACGTTTAAAGGCGCAAGAGGAGGTTTGCGACCTGTACATAGCTTCTATAGGCGACTCCGCGCAGAGCTTTGCGAGAAAGCTCGCGATGGATCTGCGCCTTAAGGGATTGCGCGTAGACACCGATATCATGGACAGAGGCGTCAAAGCCCAGATGAAATACGCGGATAAATCGCACGCCAGATTTGTCGTTGTCATCGGCGACGACGAGATAAAGAGCGGCGTTGTCAGGATAAAAAACATGAGCGACGGCTCACAAACGAATTGCAATACGGACGGCATAGCCGAGTTTATCGCCAATGCTTGAGTACGGCAAGGTTGCAAGAATAAAAGACGGCGAAGCGACCATAAGCTTTTGCCGGCGCGGCGAATGCGATAAATGCCGCTTGTGCGAGGTGACAAAGGACGGAGCGAGCTGCGTGCTGAAGCTGCCCAACTCGCTCGACGTCGCGGAGGGCGATTTCGTCAAGGTGAAGATTTGCAAAACGTCGCTTTGGCGCAAATGGACGGCTTTATATTTTCTGCCTCTCGCACTGACGGCGATAGGAGCGGGCGTAGGTACGCTTATGAGCGCGGGCGCGAGCGCTATCCTTGCGGTCGCCGGACTTGTCGCGGGGCTTGCGTTCGCAGTGCCGATCGACGTGTGCGTACTGCGCAAAAGGAAGGGCTTCAAGCCGTATATAGCGGAGATGTGCACGGAGGCGGAATATCAAAAAAACAAAGCTTTACCGGTAAAAAACGACAGGTAAAGCATTGAAAATGACAAAATTACGGCGCGGATACCGTGCTGAAATAAAGGAGACTGTTATGGCAAAAATACTTGGCAAAGACAATTTCGACAAAACTATAAGCAACGGCACCGTTTTGGTCGATTTTTGGGCGACCTGGTGCGGACCGTGCAAAATGCTTGCTCCCACGATCGAGGAGTTGGCAAAGGATTATGAGGGCAAGGCGCAAATCTGCAAGGTCGACGTGGACGAAAATCCCGATCTGGCGCAAAGATTCGGCATATATTCGATACCTACAATGATAATTTTCAAGGACGGCGCGCCTGTCGATAAGATGACGGGATTCAGGGTCAAGAGCCAGATCGAAGAGGTTATAAACAAACACTTAAACTGATAAATTTTTTTTGGGAGATATACGATGATCGATTTAAAAACCATTAAAATCGCCGACGAAGAGCTTTATAGTTCCATGGTGCAAGAGCTCGAGCGTCAACAGTACAACATCGAGCTTATAGCCAGCGAAAACATTGTTTCGCCCGCGGTATTGGCGGCCGCAGGAAGCCATTATACGAATAAGTATGCCGAGGGCTATCCCGCAAAGCGCTATTACGGCGGATGCCAATTCGTCGACAAAGCGGAGGAGCTGGCGATAGAAAGGGCGAAAAAGCTTTTTGACGCGAAATATGCCAACGTGCAGGCTCACAGCGGCTCCAACGCGAATTTCACCGCATACTACAGCTTGCTTCAAACGGGCGACACCATTTTGGGTATGGCGCTTTCCGCAGGCGGACATTTGACTCACGGAGCAAAGGTGAGCATGAGCGGCAAGGTGTTCAATTCCGTTTCATACGGCGTGAACGACGAGGGCTTTATCGACTACGACGACGTGCTGCGCATCGCAAAGGAATGCAAGCCGAAGCTCATTATAGCCGGCGCAAGCGCATACCCGCGCGCAATAGATTTTGCGCGTTTCCGCAAGATCGCGAACGAGGTGGGCGCGTATCTCATGGTGGATATGGCGCACATAGCGGGGCTTGTCGCGGCAGGCGAGCATATGAGCCCGTTGCCGTACGCGCATATCGTGACGACCACTACGCATAAGACCTTGAGGGGACCCCGCGGCGGACTTATCCTCACCAACGACGAAAACGTGGCGAAGGCCGTCGACAAGACGATTTTCCCCGGGACGCAGGGCGGTCCTCTCATGCATATCGTAGCGGCAAAGGCAATCGCTTTCAAGGAGGCGTTGACTCCCGAGTTTAAAGAGTATCAGCATCAGGTAGTTTTGAATGCCAAAGCGCTTGCGGCAAAGCTCGTCGCGCGCGGCATAAATATCATAAGCGGCGGCACCGACAACCATCTCATGCTGCTCAATCTGGTGGAAAACGGCGTGACTGGTAAGGAGCTCGAGGTGTTGCTTGACGCTGCGCATATCACGCTCAACAAGAACGCGATCCCCAACGACCCGCAAAAGCCGTCTATCACAAGCGGCGTGCGCATAGGCACTCCCGCGGTCACTACGCGCGGAATGAAGGAAAAGGAGATGGATATCATCGGCGATTGCGTTGCCGACGTCATTTATGAAAAGGAAAACGCGGTCGAGGCGGTCAAGGAAAAGGTCATCGCGCTTTGCAAGCAATATCCTATTTATCAAAACGACGTGATAATGTAAAATGTCTTATTAAGACAGCGGCTGCCGACGGCAGCCGCTTTTTTAACGTCTTGCTTTAAATTGAGACACGTACAGCTTGTTAAGCGCGCTTATCATGGCATAGCCCGCAAAGGAAATAGGGTCGTACTTGTCTTTTTTGATTTGCGCTTGCTGCGGCTTGTCGTCTTTTGTTTGCTCTTTTGGTTTTGTCTCCGATTTCGGTTCTTCCTTTTTATTTGTTTCGGGCGCAGGCTTTTGCTGTGAATTTTGTCCGCCCATTAGCTTCATAAGCATGGGGAGCATTGCGCTCATATCGTTGCCGCCTTGACCGCCTCGTCCGCCCATAAGACCCATAAGAAGAGGCAGCATCGCGCTCATGTCGCCTTGTTTGCCGCTTTTGTTGCCCGACATCATTTCAAGCAAGGACGAGAGCTGCATGTTTGGAGCAGCCTGTTTCGTGCTTTCGCTCTTTTGCCGACTGTCGTTGAAATCCACTCGTTCCCCAAGTCCGTTTTGCATTGCGAAGACGGATCGGGACATCGGCTTATCCTGCGCGGCGGCAGGCGGCTCTTGAGGCTTTGCATTTTCTGTGGGCTTTGCCGAGCCCATAAACTGCATGAGCGTAGATAATGTGTTGACGTCAAAATTCATAATCCACCTTGTCACAACTATAATATGCCGACATATATTGAATGTGACGGAGGGCGGTATGAATTTTTGGGAACGCAACGACACCGAAGCGGGTAACGGCAGATATGGCGGAAGAGACGGCGAAAACGGCGCGAATCGCAAAAACAGCGGCGGATACGACGAGCAGGCCATGAGAGATAAATACGACGAATACAGCTCCAAGAGCGAGGATCAGCTTATGAGCGAGCTGTCGGCTATGGTCGCGCGCATGAAGAACGAGGGCACCTTCGATCCGTCCGCAATAGAAAATCTGTATAATACCGCTTCGCCGTTTCTGAACGAGGCGCAACGGCAGCGCATGAAACAGATAGTGGATATGTTGGTGCGCTGATGGATAAGCTTGACAGGAGCATCATCGATATGATGCGCAATGAGAAAAAATTCGACGGCGGTCTTGTGAACGTTCTCGGCGAAAGGGAGTGCGCGCAAGCGTTGGTAAGAGTGCGCAATCCTTTGCATTTGGGGTTGTTAGAACGCCGCTTTGAAGTGACGGCGATGTATCCGTTTATACGCTCGGTGGGGATAAAGTGCGAGCTTAAGGACGCTATAAGACTCGAGCGCATGCAGGAGGTCGAATACGTCTCGGCGCAGGGAAGAGTTTTTGCGTTTAACGACGCGGGTACACATGGCGCGGAAAGGGCGGATCAGACTTCGACGCTGTCGCTGCCCGAGGGCGTCGACGGAAGCGGAGTGACGATCTGTATCATGGACACGGGAGTTTCGCCGCACAGCGACTTATCCGTGCCGAGGGAGCGTATAGCGCATTTTGTCGACATGATCGGAGGCGACGACGAGCCTTACGACGATAACGGACACGGCACGTTTGTGGCAGGGGTCGCTTGCGGCAACGGCATGCTGTCCGGAGGCAGGATATCCGGCATAGCGCCGAAGGCGAATATCGTCGGATTGAAGGTGATAGAAAGCAACGGAGAAAGCGGCGCGTTTAAGATACTCGACGGCATGCAATGGCTGTTTGACAATTTCAGACAATACGGCATCAAGGTCGTTTGCATGAGCTTCGGCGCGGAACCGCTCAATTATGCCGACCCCTTGAAAACGGGCGCGGAAATGCTTGCGCGCAGCGGATTGATCGTCGTAGCGGCGTCGGGCAACAGCGGCGAAAATTCGTTGAAATCGCCGGCGATAAGCAGTGAAGTGATCGCCGTCGGCGCGGTGAACGGAGAAGACGAGGTCGCTCCGTTCACGTCCAGAGGCGTATATCAGGGCGTGTTCCGTCCGGACGTGTTTGCGGACGGCGTAGACGTCAAGGGCATACAGGCGGGAGGCACATATTCCAAAATGTCGGGCACGTCAGCATCCGCGCCGTACGTTGCGGGCGCTTGCTGTCTGCTTTGCCAGAAATATAAAAACATCACTCCGCGGCAGGCGAAAAACGCAATTATAAACGGCAGCGTTTTTTCAAACGGCAACAGAGTGTTCAGGCTGTAATTTAAAACCGCTCGTGCGAGCGGTTTTTTTATTTGTTTATTATCCTCGCTATCCTTTCCATAGTGTTTAAAAAGTATAGTATGTCTTTGGGAGTAGTTTCCGTTCCCAAGCTTATGCGCACCGCGCCTTGTTCGGTTGTGCCGAGCGACCTATGGACGAGAGGAGCGCAATGCAGTCCGCTGCGTACGGCTATGCCGTTTTCGCTCAACAGATCCGCGATATAACCGCTGTCCCGCGTCCCGAGATTGAAAGCGACCACGCCTGTGGCGTATTCGTCAGTATAAACGGTACAGCCAATGCTTTTGAGGCTGTAAAGTGCGGTTTGCGTCAATTTCGAGATATTTTTGCGCGTTGCTTCTATTTGCTCGAAAGACCATTTCGCGCCTTGATGCAGCGCGGCGATCCCGCCTGCGAAGAGCGTGCCCGCTTCGAAGCCGTCCGGCATTTGGTCGGGCTGATATACGCTCGACGACGAAGTGCCTGTGCCGCCGTAAAGCAGAGGAGTCAGCTTGATTTCTTTATCCGCTATCAAAAATCCCGTTCCCTGAACGCCGTGCAGACCCTTATGTCCCGGGCATGCAAGCATGTTTATGCCGTACTCTTTCATCTCAAGCGGAAGGATAGGGACGCTTTGCGCGCCGTCAACAAGCAAAACTGCGTTGTTTTGCCTGGCGATTCTGCCTGCTTCGTACAGATCAGCAGTGGCTCCCGTCACGTTACACGCCCCGCCCATAACTATAATGTCCGCGGACTTTGCCGCTTCGGCGAGCTTTGACATATCGAGACGTTTGCCGTCCGTTTCCAAAATGGCGAGTCGTATGAGCCCGCGCCTTTCAAGCTCGTATAGCGGGCGGAGTACGGAGTTGTGCTCGTTTGTCGTTGTCAACACTCGCTCGCCGCCTTTGACGATACCGAAAAGCGCGAGGTTTAAGGCCTCCGTACAGTTTTTTGTAAAAACTACGTCGTACGAGTCGTCGGCGTGCAGCGCCTGCTTTAGATAATTACGGCAGTTTTCTATTTTGAGTCCTGCCGATATAGCGTCTTCGTGTCCGCTTCGTCCGCTGTTTGCCGAATGGCGCAAATCATAATTTATGCAGTCTATGACCGCCTTGGGTTTGAAGCGCGACGTAGCGGCGTTATCGAGATAAACCATAGGGTCTCCTTTTCGGCATACGTTCCGATAGCATAATTTATGCTGTGCGGCACAAAAAATGTGCGCGGATAATATATTAAATAATAGAGCGGATACATATAATTGGAGGAAACGATGAGAGAATTTTTTATAGCGTTCCGCTCTCGCTCGGAAGCCATCGCCTATTACGAATCGTTGCTTGCATACCGTATAAGCTGCAAACTTATCAACACGCCGTCTTCCGCAAAAATAGGCTGCGGTCTTTCGGTAAAGCTGTTTGCCAAGGATATGCAACAGGCAAAAAGGGTGTTGGAAAGAGGCAGGTTCAGCTCTGCCGTGGGGATTTATTATTTCAACAACAACGGCATGGCTATAAGAGTTTGACGGCAGAGAAATAATAAGCGTATAAGGCGATAACTTCGTCGCACGCGCTCAAATGCCTTGCCAAAAGCGCGCGCGTGTGCGATAATATTCGCATGACAAAAGAAAACGGTGAAATTTACGATTTGCTTGACGGCATGCACGGTAACGCGGATTGTGAGCTCGATTTCGGCACTCCGTTCGAGCTGCTGGTCGCCGTCGTGCTGTCGGCGCAATGTACTGATAAGCGAGTGAACGCGGTGACGGAAAAGCTTTTCAAGATCGCCAATACTCCGGAGCAATTTGTCGCCATGCCGACAGAGGAGCTTGAAAAGCATATCTTTTCTTGCGGTTTTTACAGAAATAAAGCGCGAGCTATCAAGGAATTGAGCGCAAGTATCATAGAAACGGGCGGTATGCCGCAAACCAGAGAAGAGCTTATGAAGCTGCGCGGAGTGGGCAGAAAGACCGCGAACGTAGTTTACGCAGTGGCGTACGGCGGCAATGCCATTGCCGTAGACACCCACGTTTTCAGGGTGGCGAACAGGTTGGGCATAGCGGACGCAAAAACTCCCGAGCAGGTCGAAGAACAGCTTATGAGCGCGTTTGACGACAAGCTTTGGTCGCATCTGCATCATTTGCTTATCTTTCACGGCAGGTACGTTTGTCATTCCCGTACTCCCGACTGCGGAGCTTGCGCTTTGCGCGGCAAATGCAAGTATTACAAGCAAAATACACGATCCGCGCTGTAACTGCGGCGAGGCGTGTTTGAGGAAATATGAAAAATTTTGAAATAGTATCCAAGCGTCGGCTCGCGCAAAACGTGCACGAGTATGAGATTTATGCGCCTTTGGCGGTCAAGCACTGCCTTGCGGGGCAGTTTATCATTTTGCGTACGGACGAGGACGGAGAGCGCGTGCCGTTTACTATCTGCGATTATTCGAGAGAGCGCGGGACAGTGCGCATCCTAGTGCAGGAAGTGGGTTATACAACGATCAAACTCTCGCAGATGAACGTCGGCGACGCGCTTGCGGATTTCACGGGGCCGCTTGGCAATCCGACCGATTTGTCGGAGTTTGAAAACATCTGTCTCGTGGGCGGCGGCATAGGCACGGCGGTGATATATCCGCAGTCAAAGCAGCTGTTCGCCGAGGGGAAAAAGGTAGACGTGATCGTGGGGGCGAGAAATCAATCCTTACTCATGTACGCGGACGAGTAGATCGGAAGAGCGTCGTGTAGGGAAAGAGTGTCCGTGAAGGTGTAG
>CANDBZ010000039.1 GCA_947383095.1 uncultured Clostridia bacterium
TGGGTCACCAAAAACCTGTCACTGGACAGGTTTTTTGTTTACCGAGATTGCGCGAGCATATCGCGCCCGCGCCTCGCGCGGCGAACTCCTTTTCCGAACTGACAAGTATCAATATAAGCAAATACTGTTTAAATCTTTTTATTTTTAAAGCAAAAACGCTTTTGCATATTATGAAAAGGTTTTAATTCTCAAACCAGACACGGTATGTTTGCGACCAAGTCAATTTGTCAAGCGCAATAATTCATTGTGATTGATATTTGCAATCGCATACTAAAAATCATTTTGCCGTATTTATTATGTCGAGCTTTCACGAACGCTTACTTGTTTATTATAATATCCGACTGAAATATAAATCAACGTTTATTAGCGGCGCGCAACACAGTCATCCGACATCTAAAAGATTTTTATAGATTTATCCAAAACCTTTGATATAATCATTAAATTAAAAAGGAGTAATTACAAATGAAAAAACCATCGGACTTTATTGAGTATTTGCAAAGCACAAAAAACCTGTCTTCAAAAACGCTGTCGGCATATCAAAGCGACCTAAAACAGTTTTATGCATATGAAAAAGAGATCTTAAACCCCGATATATGCAAATTCATCTCGCATTTGCGCAATGAGCTTAAGCTTAATGACACATCTATAAGGCGAAAAATCATCACGCTGAAAAACTATTATGCTTTTCTTGCCGACAACGGGGCCGTTGCCTCGTCGCCGTTCGTAAAGCTTAAATTCAGATTCAAACAGGAACGGAAATTGCCCAAAACGCTGTCGGTAAGTGAAATCAGTCGTTTGCTTCGTTGCTTCGACGTCGATTATACGTCGCTATCTCGTTTCGCTCAACGCGAATACGTCAGAGACGCCGCCCTGATAGACCTGCTTATCAGCACCGGCATACGCATCGGCGAAGCGGCGGCCATTAAACTTGAAGATATTATACCGTCGGAACACACCGTTTTAATACACGGAAAAGGCCGCAAACAGAGGTTGATATACATCTCATCCCCCGTCACATGGAACAGATTGACGGCATTATTTAAGTCGCAAAGCAAATCAAACGCAAATTATCTTTTTACGAACAGATACAATGCCCCTATATCCATTTACGGCATAGAGAGTATATATAAAAAATACGTTATAAAGGCGCAGATAAATCAAAAATCGACTCCTCACTATTTGAGGCATACATTTGCTACAAATCTCCTTGCAAACGGCGCAGATTTGCGCTCCGTGCAGGAGATTTTGGGACATGCGAGCGTGGCGACCACGCAAATATACACAGAGGTCACGACAAATAGAAAAAAGCAGGTATTGAAAAAATACAACTATCGCAACAAGCTTTGAACGATACTGTATAACCGCGCCGTTTCGTCAAAAGCGTTCTATTTTATCACAAATCGACCATCCGAAAGCGAGTCTTGAACACGTCGCGACAATGTGTTATAATTTATGCGAGGTAAAATATGACTAAATACAGAATGTACATGACAAAAAAACATCAAAATTGGACGATGGGCGAAAAAGACGCGTTGATAGAATATCTTGACGGAGACGACGACGAAATACTTGAATTTGCTATCGCCGACAAAGACTTTGCCATCATCCTGAAAAACGATTTGACTTTTGATATCACCGACACGCGGCAGGAGGCAATAGATTACATCTCCAATATATACCGAAATTATTCGATATGCCAGAACAACGACGATTTGTGCTATATTGCTCGCGACAATACGGATAAAAAATACAAAACTGCCGCGGCGGCTCAAAACGACGGGATCTTCGACTACGTATATGTGCCGAGAGGCAAATACTATATAGCCAAATACGGCAAAATCTTCGCTACGGGCAATTCCGAAAAAGATATGCAGGAAAAGATGTATCGGCACTACCGAGCAAAATATACTTTTGCCTATTGAAAAAACAACGCCCGCCGATTTACGGCGGGCGTACATTCGCTATCAGCGAGGTCTCTTTTGCAAACGGTGTGACGCTGTTTAAAGAAGTATACAGATTACGCCGCCTTTACCCTCGTTTACTATCCTGCCCAACGTGCGGCGCAGCTTTTGCTCCGCATCGCCGGGAACGGTGTGCAGTTTATTGCTTATTCCGTCGGCCACCAACGAGCTCAAAGACCTGCCGAAGATATTGGTATTCAATATCGCCTGCTTATCGTTTTCAAAGTCCTGAAGCATATTATCGATAAACTCTTTACTCTGTTGCTCGCTGCCGACCATGGGACTGACCTCCGTCTCTACGTCCACCTTCATGATGTGAAGAGAAGGCGCGTGAGCCTTCAGCTGCACGCCGTACTGCTGCCCCTGACGGAGGATCTGCGGCTCCTGAAGCTCGATCTCATCCATCGTGGGCAGTACGATGCCGTATCCGAACGCGTCGACCTGTTCCATGGCGGAACGGAGCTTGTCGATTTTGTCTCTGCCTCGGCAAAGCTTTTTGAGCTGCGTCAGCAAATCGAAATCATCCTCGATATCGATACCGCACTCCGCGCTTGCGACCTTAAAGAACACGCCGTCTTTGGGCGTCAGCTCAACCTGCACTCTGCCTTTGCCGGCGTCGAGATTTATCGAGGACGGCTCCTGCCAGAATTCCGCGGCTTTAAAGAACGCGTCTATGCGCTCATAATCCTTCATCTTATTGACGTCGTCGCCAAGGTTTTTTACGGTCTCGATAAGCTCCTTTACGACTTCGTTATCCGCGGGCAGGGCCTGTACCCAACGCGGCAGATCGAAATCGATGATAGTCACCGCAAATTCAAGCAAAATCGTTTCAAGGATCTCGCTTATATCCTGCTCCGACAGCGTTGCCGCATTTTTCAGCAAAACGGGCGCGTCGTATTTTGCCGCAAGCTCGTCCTTAAGCTGTATCGAGGACGGAGCATTGACGTCGGCGACGTTAAGCACTATCGCAAACGGCTTGCCGCACTCCTTAAGCTCGCGTACGACTCTCTCTTCCGCCTCGACGTACTGTTCTCGGGTGATGTCGGAGAAGCTTCCGTCGGTCGTCACTGCAAGCGCGATCGTGCTGTGTTCTTTTATAACTTTTTGCGTGCCTATCTCCGCGGCTTTGGAAAAGGGGATCTGCTCTTCGGACCATGGAGTGGACACCATTCTCTCTTTACCGTCCTCTTCGGCTCCCAACGCGCCCGCGACGAGATAACCGACGCAATCGATAAGGCGCATGTTCACTGCGAGATTGTCGCTTATCGGCACTCTGACGGCCTCGTTGGGCACAAAACGCGGCTGCGTGGTCATGATAGTTTTTCCGTCCGCAGACTGCGGAATTTCATCGATAGCCCTGCTGCGTTCGTCAGGGTTTTCAATGCCGTCCACTATAAACTGTTGCATAACTTGCTTTATAAGCGTGGACTTGCCCGTGCGAACGGGACCGACGACTCCCACATAGATGTCGCCGCCCGTACGCGAAGCGATATCGCGATAAAGGTCAAATTTATCCATAAACTCCTCCAACTTGGTTTGTAAAATCTATGTATGCGAAGTAAGGATTATGACAAACTCAAAAGAAAAAGCGCGCAATATGCGCGCCTTTTATATAGAACATAAATCAAACCTATAAAACTAAATAATTATCTCTTATTCATTTTGTCTTCAACGGCTTTAGCCTACTAGTTTGCGCCGCGTTCGCTTTATCGCAAAGATCTCTCAAGCAACGCTATCCTTATCGACGATATGAGCACGTCCGTCGCAAACTCCGTCTCGTCCAGGCTCGGCACCGATGGCGCGATCCTTATATTGCCGTCCGCGTCGTCCTGCATATACGGATACGTAGACCCCGCCGCAGTGAACTTCACTCCCGCCTCCGCCGCAAGGCTCACCACACGCTTCGCGCAGCCCGGCACGTCCAACGAAATAAAATAACCTCCGCGCGGCTTGCTCCAACGCACGTCGCCGCTCTCGCCAAACGCCTCCGACAGCTTGCGTTCAAACAGCTCGAACTTGGGGCGCAATATCTCCGCGTGGCGCGCCATGATGCGTTTTATATTCTCAACGTCCTTGAGGAAGTTCACGTGCATCACCTGATTGACCTTGTTGGGGTTTATCTGCTTGAAGAACATCTTGCCCAGCATATCCGCTACGTTCGCCTCGCTCGCCGCGAACGCCGCCACGCCGCTGCCCGCAAACGTTATCTTGGAGGTCGAGGCGAATTGATATATCATGTCGCCGTTGCCCGCCTTTTTCGCCGCGTCATATACGCTCTTCAGCCTGTCGTCGTTGCCGTAAAGCCCGTGCACCGCGTACGCGTTGTCCCAAAACACGCGAAAATCCTCCGCAGCATGCTTCATCGCCGCTATGCGCGACACCACCTCGTCGCTGTATATTATCCCCGTCGGGTTGGAATATTTGGGCACGCACCACATGCCCTTTATGCTCACGTCCGTGCGCACAAGCGGCTCTATAAGATCCATATCGGGACCGTCGTCCTTCATCGGCACCGTTATCATATCTATCCCGAACGCCGCGCATATCGAAAAATGTCTGTCGTAGCCCGGCGCGGCACATATGAATTTCACCCTGCCCTGCTTGTTCCACGGCACGCCGCCCATCACGCCGAACTGCATCGCGAACTGCACCGCGTTATACATCATGTCAAGCGAGCTGCCGTCGCTCACGATCACTTCCGCAGGCTTCACGCCCAAAAGCTCGCCGAACAGCGCGCGCGCCGCCTTCGTACCCGCAGGCTCGCCGTAATTGCGCGCGTCCGCTACGCCAGCGCTGTAGTCGTAATATCCCGCCGCCTCAAGCATGGGCATCGCTATCTCAAGCTGTTCCTTCGACGGTCTGCCCCGCGTCATATCCACGGACATACCTTTCTTCGCAAGCTTCTTGTACGCTTTCATCTCGTCCTCGAGCATTCGCCGTCTTTCTTCGGCGGACATTTCCTTATACATTTCCATATAACCTCTCGTCGGCTTATCCATACTGTATTATAAGCCTCGTTTTGTGCTTTTGTTGATTGGTTTTTCGTTTGTCTTTGTTTATCCCTCGTTGTTCGCCCTCACCGCTATGCGTATGGGCGTGCCCTCGAAGTCAAAGCTTTTGCGCAACGCGTTTTCGAGATAACGCTTATAGCTGAAATGCATTATCGCGGGGTCGTTCACCTTCACAACAAACGTCGGAGGAGCTACGCCCACCTGCGTCACGAAATATATCTTCAGCTTTTTGCCGAGGCGCGACGGCGGCTCGCTGATGCGTATCGCCTCGCCTATCACCTCGTTGAGCAAGCCCGTCGATATTCTGCGGCGGCTGTTCGCCACGACCTTCTTGCACATAGGCAGCAGATTGTCAACGCGCTTGCCGCTCTTTGCCGAAATATATACCGACTTGAAATAGTTCATATACTTCAAATCATCCTTGAGCTTCGCCTCGTACGCGTTTATCGTGTGCGTGTCCTTCTCCACAAGATCCCATTTGTTGAACACCACCACGGACGGCTTACCCTCCTCGTGCACGAAGCCCGCGATCTTGACGTCCTGCTCCGTCATGCCCTCGTTTGCGTCGCATACGATAAGCACGACGTCCGCCCTGCGCACCGCAAGCAGCGACCTCATCACCGAGTATCTTTCCAGATCCTCGCCGACCGCCTTCTTCTTGCGCATACCGGCGGTATCGATTATAAGATATTTGTCGTCGCCCACGTTGAGCTCGGTATCTATCGCGTCGCGCGTCGTTCCTGCAATATCGCTCACTATACAGCGATCGTAGCCGAGCAGCCTGTTTGCTATCGAGCTCTTGCCCGCGTTAGGCTTGCCAACTATCGCGATCTTTATGCGCTCTCCGTCCTCCTCCGCCACGCTCACGGGGATGACATCCATAAGCGCGTCGAGCAGGTCGCCTATGCCTTTGCCCTGCTCCGCGCTCACCGCGTACGGCTCGCCGAAGCCAAGCGCGTAAAAATCGTATACGCTGTCCGTATAATTATTGTCTACCTTGTTCACCGCAAGCACTACGGGCAGCCCCGATTTGCGCAAAAACGAGCACACGAGATTGTCGTCCGTCGTCAAACCCGTTTTGCCGTCAACGACGTATAAGATAGCGTTTGCGGTATCAACGGCTATCTCCGCCTGCGTGCGGATATGCGTCCACATCTCGTCGTCGCTTTTAAGCTCCAATCCGCCCGTATCGATAAGCGTAAACGCCCTGCCGCACCATTCGCAGTCCGCGTATATTCTGTCGCGGGTCACCCCGGGGGTGTCCTCGACAATGGCGATCCTGTTGCCTGCTATCCTGTTGAACAGCGTGGATTTGCCCACGTTGGGACGACCCACAACCGCAATCAATGGTTTCATATTTCACTCCGTGATCCGCAAAACCGCACTTTATATTGATGTTTTGCGTATGTTATCTTCATGTTTTGAATATTATTGCACTTTGTATATTTACAAAACGCCGTCTGCCGTCATTCCATTTTTTCCGCGGAATTTGCTTATTTCGCTTTACCGCGCGCCTCGAAATGCCGCGCGATTGCAGCTTGCAAATCGCTACCGTTGTGCGCGACCGCGATTATCGGCGCGCCCAGCGCTTCCTCTACGTCCGCAACGCTTTTATTGTCCAGAAACGTATCGCTGAACTCTCGCAGCATGTTGTCGGGAATGACGTACGCGTCCGCTCCGCGCTCCACCTGACCGATGATATCCGTCGCCGTGACAAGCCCCGCGACCGTCACGGTATGGCCGAAGAAATCATTTACTACGCCGTGGACCTTGCAGCTTATCCCCAGCTTGCCTTCAAGCCGCGCGGCATAATCCCGCAGAATAGGCGCAAAGGACGTTCCCGTAATGAAATCCACCCTCTTGCCAATTGACATGTCGGGACATTCCTCCATTCCGAATTCAAAGTTTTCATTGAACTCCGCAAGCATTCCCACGCCGTTTTCGATCTGGTCGAACGCGCCGTAATACGAATATTCGCCCACGGGCAGATTTGCCTTGACGTAGTACTCGTCGCTGCACCAGCAAAAGCCGTCGAGCTCCGTGTGCAGCTTCTCTACAAGAGCTATCGTCTCGCGCGCGTTTTTCTCGTCGACGGCGTTGATATCTGCAAGCTTCGCACGGTGCTCCGTCAGCCCGACAGGCACGACCGCCACGCTCAAAACTCCTTGCATAGCTTTCAAACCGCGGATGCTGTCCTCGAGTACCTTCCCGTCGTTTATGCCCGGCACTATGACCAGCTGCGTATGCATCTTTATCCCGTTTTCGCCCAATCTGCGCATATACTCCTTGAGCTTGCGCGTATTGGGATTTTTCAGCATAAATTGCCGCACGTCGTCGTCGAAGGCATGCACCGATATGTACAGAGGACTCAATTTCAAGCGGATGATCCTGTCTATGTCCGCGTCGCTCACATTGGTCATCGTGACGTAGCTGCCGCTTATAAAGCTGAAGCGGTAGTCGTCGTCCTTGACGTACAGGCTTTCTCTCATACCCTCGGGCAGCTGATCGACAAAACAGAAAATGCAATGATTTTTACAGACCGCGGGTCTCATTTCCCAATCTATTTCAAGCCCCAGCGGTTGCGTTTTACGCACTTTTATCGCCTTTCGCTTGCCGTTGCGAAGGATATCTGCGGTAAACTCGTTCTCGGTGTCGTAATAGAGATAATCAAGCTCGTCCTCGACGCTGTAGCCGCCCAACGCAATCAACTCGTCCCCGACCTTAAAGCCGAACCTTTTCGCTATTTTGGATACTCCGTTTATCCTTGGCATACGCTCACCTAAACGGCAATATAAGACACGAGGAAGTTGGCTATGTTGTCGAGCGAATTTAGCTCCACCCACTTCTCCCCGTTTTGGCCTATCTGTGTGGCGAGCTCCGTTTGCAACAGTTTGTATTCGAGCCCGACGATTTCGATATCCTCTTTTGCGCGCAGACATAGCTCATGATTGACGAGATAATTGACATCTCTTGAAGCATGCTCGTCCTTTGTATACACTATCGACGGAATGCCCAGCTTGAAGCACTTGTATATCACGGAAGTGTCATAGTCCGTTATCGCAAGGTCGCACACGGCGAGATAATCGTCCACCTTGTCCTGCGACTTTACGAAAACGACGGTGACGTCGGGCACCTCCAGAGCAAGAGCTCCGAGCGCCTGCACCGTTTTTTGGTTGTCGCAATACACTGCGAGGCTAGCGATATCGCCTTGGTCGAGAAGCAAAGAAAACACGCTTTCGAGAGACTTTTTGTCCGACAGCTTCACGTATATGGTCTTTGACCGCGGAAGCCCCAATTCCTGCTTTACGTCGGCGACCTCCTCCGGCGAAAGCTTCTTGATCTCAAAGGGGAAGCCCATCGTCATGATATCCCGCGAGCGCAGACCTGCGCGCACCAAATCTGCTTTGATATCCGCGTTTTCAACTATATAAACGCTTGTTTCGTCGCCGAGACCGCGTTTGGGCACAGTGAAGGACGGCAGCATATATATGATCTGCGTCGCAAATTTTATCCTGCGCTTCGCCTCGACGGCGCAGTGATGCGCATACGGCGTGACGCACAGAATATACTCCGGACGGAAGCGCTTGAGCATGTTTTTGATACGGTTCACCCGCTTTGAATACTTGCGCGGCTTGAGCCTGTCCTTTATCACGCCTCTGTCCTTGCGCTCGAGGAGATACTGGTATTCGCTGCCGTTGTCCATGAGGCGGTCGAGCGCGGACAGCTTTGCCGCGGAGCCGTATTTGTCGTCGCTCATCACGACGGCGTTATGCGTGCCGATACGCCGGATCGCGTCCGCCAGCTTTTCGGAAACCCCGTCGACCTCGTCGTGCGACGTCATGATCAAAATTATGGGTTTTCTGTTCATATGACCTCCGTCAATCCTTGACTATAACGGGTATTATAATCGGGAATTGCCTATCCCTGTAAAACAGCTTCCTCACGCTCTTTTTGACGCAGCGGGCGTATGCGTCTATATCTCCCTTATCCAGATCCACCGAATTGACTCCCTCGATGACGGCGGAGCGGATGGACTTCTCGACCTCGTCCGTCAGGTTGAAGCCGCGCGCGACCACGTCCACGTCGCCCACCACTACGCCCCTTTCGAGGTCGACGGCGGCAAGCACTATGAGCATGCCGTATTCCGCAAGCGATCTGCGGTCGTTTATAAGGCTTTCGCCGTCCTCGAGCACGACTCCGTCCACGTATATTTTGCCCGCGCAGACGTTGGAATGATGCCTTATGCCCTTTGGCGTGACGCTGTAGCTTTCGCCTATATTGGGTATGACTATATTCTTGGAATTGACCCCGAGCGCCTTCGCTATCTGCGCGTGCTTGTATTGATGTCTGTATTCTCCGTGCACCGGCATGAAATACTGCGGGTGCACAAGCGACAGCATGAGCTTCAGCTCCTCTTCATACGCGTGTCCGGAGACGTGGATATCGTTCATGCTGTCGTAAATAACATCCGCTCCCTTACGGAAAAGGTCGTTTATGACGTCGTAGACGGATTTTTCATTGCCGGGTATGGGAGTTGAGCTCAACACGACTATGTCGTCAGGACCTATGTTGATTTTGTTAAACTCGCCCTTTGACATCATTTTGAGCGCGGAAAGCGGCTCCCCCTGCGAGCCCGTCGCAAGTATAAGCGTCTCGTGCGGCAGCAGCTTGCCCACGCCGTCTACTATTATCCCCTTGGGCACGTGCAGCTCTCCGCAGGACGAGGCGACCTCCACGATGCCCTTCATGCTTTTGCCTGCAAGCACGACCTTCCTGTGATATTTGTGCGCAAGCGTCAAGACCTGTTGCACGCGATAGTTGGAGGACGCGAAGCATGCGATCACAAGTCGCTTCTTTTGATTTGCGAGGAATATGTTCTCAAGGCTCTGCCCCACCACCATCTCCGACGTGGAGCTGCCCTTGCGCTCTACGTTTGTAGACTCGCCGAGCATAAGCAAAACGCCTTTTGCACCCGCTTCCGCTATGCGCTGGACGTCCGTTTTCTTTCCATCGATGGGAGTGTTGTCCATCTTGAAGTCGCCCGTCACAAAAACCTTGCCCGCCGACGTCGTGATAAGAAGAGCGCATGCGCCCGCCATGGAGTGCACGACCTTGATAAACTCGACCTTTATCTTGCCGAGCGTCACCGTGTCGCCTGCGGACACAACGTTGAGATTGCATTTTTTCGCGTTTCTTTCAAGCTTGCGCTTGAGCAGTCCTATCGTGAGAGCCGTACCGTAAACGGGAGTGTTTTTGAGCTCGTTCGTATAATAAGGGATCGCCCCGATATGATCCTCGTGACCGTGAGTGAGCACGATGCCACGAAGCTTTTTGAAATTTTGCTTCACATATGTGATGTCGGGTATGATAGCGTCGATGCCGGGACTGTCCTCGTTTGCAAACGCAACGCCGCAATCGACGATGATCATATCGCCGTCGCACTCGATCGCCGTCATATTTTTTCCTATCTCGCCCACTCCGCCGAGGAACGTGACGGTAACTTTTTGCTGTACTTTTGCCATAATATCTCCAAGCGCGCATCCGCGCGCATATAATTCAATTAAATTATAATACACTATTTTTTGCCGAGAGGCAAGGATTTAGACGGCGCGCGACGATTTTGAAGAAAAACAACGGAAGAACATTCGGATAAAACGCCGATTTTCAAAGCCGCGACGTGCAAAATATATGCAAAATCGACAAAATTATACACGTTTCGTGTTTTTATTTTGTTTAAATCAAAATACGTTCAGTGTGTTCAGCGCAATTGCATAATAAAAATCTCCGCTGTTTGGCAGAGATTGCAGTAGAATTTTTGAGTCGATTGCTTACTTTTAAATTTTAAGTACACCTATTGTGTTTTATTTTTCAATCACGCGCACTATTTTCTTCAAGGTGTCGTTCATAGGCGGAGTGAATTCGCAGCCCTCCAAAAGTATCTCGAACGGCTTCTCTCTTATCACGGCGCTCAAGATGTTATACTCCTCGAGATCGAAGAGGTTCACGACCTCCACGCTGCGGTGACAGGTGAGATTGCGCAGTTTGTTGCGGTTGAGCACAAGTTGATTGAGCTTTCCTTCGCTGCCGGTGATAAAGGTTGCTATCTCAAAAATTTCCGACTCCTCCGTGCAACCCTCGAGCAGTTTATTGGCAAGGTCGGCAAGCTCCTGCCATCCCTCGCTCAACGCGCGCAGCCTGAAGTTGTAAATGCCGTCGATATTGTAGTCGAGACAGTTGCCGATGACCTTTGACAGCACGGATGCCTCAAACTCCCTGTCAAAATGCACGATCGAGCATATGAGAGCGCATTTTGCGTGCGACAGTCTTTTCAAACGCAGCTTTTCAAGAAAAAAGCGCAATTTGAAAAAAGATAAATATACCACCTCGAATATCTTTTGCAGCTCGTCTTCTATATGTTCCTGCTTTTCGCAAATTCCCGCAAGATAGATCCACATTCTGCTTTGCGACTCCTCTATGGCATAAGACAGATCCTTCATGCCCTGCAGTCTTTTGAGTATATATCCTATTTCTCTGTCGTACGTCTTGTCGATATTGATTACATTAGACCACATAAACACCTCGTCAATATTGTATGCAGTCGTTTGTTAAAAATTATTGGAATATTTTTCATGCGCCTCGGTTTTATAAAATTTTGCGAAACCGCTTTCATCGTACTTTTCTTAAAATGCTTAAAAACGACGTTTGCGTCAAAGACTTTGCTACTAAAATCCAAACAAAAAAGCATACGTGTGTATAATTATACAACTATTATGTATTATAATCACTAAACTAATATAAAATTGCAAAAAAATATGCATCTTCTATACGGAGGCGAATATGAAAAAACATTCTCGCATATTAACGCTTATTCTGTGCGTCTGCCTTATCGCGACGGTCGCCGCGGTCTCGTTTACCGCGTGCAACGACAAAAAGACTTTTACCGTGACCGCGCAATATAATTCGTCGCAAGGCAATGTAGTGCTTTCCTCGCCGGCAAGCGGAGAGGACGGAAAATACGCGGACGGCGAGAGCGTGACGGCGACTGTCTCGCAGATCGGAAGAGCGTCGTGTAGGGAAAGAGTGTCCGTGAAGGTGTAG
>CANDBZ010000040.1 GCA_947383095.1 uncultured Clostridia bacterium
GCAAGTATTTCCGCAGCCATAGCGGCGGAGTGAGTCATGCCCGAGCAACCGATCGTCTCGACAAGAGCCTCCTGGATGATGCCGTTCTTGACGTTGAGGCTCAATTTGCATGCGCCCTGCTGCGGCGCGCACCAACCGATGCCGTGTGAAAAACCGCTGATGTCCTTGATCTCTTTTGCCTGCACCCATTTACCTTCTTCCGGAATGGGAGCCGGACCGTGGTTGGGACCCTTTGCAACGCAGCACATTTGGTCAACTTCGCGTGAATATTGCATAGTCTTTCTTCCTCAAGGCGAAACGCCGCGAGGAAACCTCCTTTATAATATCTTTGATTATATTAGCATATATAAATTTATTTATCAATAAAAATACGGCGATTTGTATCGGCAGCGCCTATTTTTTCCGATAGACAACTCGCGCCTTTTATTGTATATTATAAAAAAAGTATCGGGATAAAGGTATGAAAAACACAAATGAAAATTCCAAAAGAGTTATCGTTCTCGGCGCGGGCATAGGCGGACTGTACGTCGCAAACGCGTTGGGAGAGGCGAACTTCAGCGTAGAGGTGTACGAGAAGCGTACGCGCGACGCATTGGGTTATCCATGGCACGACTCTATCGACAAGGATACTTTTCGCAAGGCGGATATAAATGTTCCGGAGCATTTTTACATGCAAAAACAAATACTCGACTTTTACAGCCCATCCGGAGACGGTTATATCAGACAGGGACGCAGAGCGAGCAAAAATTTTGATATAGACAGAAAAAAGCTTATCGAGCTTTTGATAAATACGGCGGAAAAAACCTGCGATATAGCATTCGGCGTCGAACCCGACGGACTTATCGTCGAGGGCGACTCCGTAGCGGGAATTTATATCGGCGGCGAGCCGCGATATTGCGATCTTGTGATAGACTCGTCGGGGATATTCTCGAAATATCGCGCGCAAACGCCCGAAAAATTTTTGATCGGAGACGCGCTGAACCCATGCGATTATCTCATGGCGTATCGCGGTTTTTACAAAAAGACGAACGCGACTCCCTGCCCGTCAAACGTCTATCTCATGCCCGAGGGCTATAGCGTGCTATGGTGCAAGGACTCGCCCGATCCGACGCTGTCCGACGTGCTCATAAGCAACTTTGCAAGCGTTTCCGACGAGCAAATTGCCGCCGCCTGCGAATATCTTCGCAAACGCAATCCGCTGCTGACGGACGAATGCGTCGTTTGCGCAAAAGACGCAATACCCGTGCGCTATCCGTTGGCGACTACGGTCGCGGACGGATACGCCGTCATAGGCAACGCCGCCTTCATGACAAAGCCAACCTCCGGATCGGGCATAGAAAACACTCTGCATTCCGCGGCGATACTCGCAGACGTAATAAAAAAAGCCAACGATTTCTCCGCTCCGTCGCTATGGAAATACGCGGTGAGAACCAATTTGGCTTTCGGCTCCAACAGCTATATGGCATACGTTGCGCGCTCGAGATTTCAAAACCTCGACAAAGAAAATTTGATATGGCTGTTCACCTCGGGCATACTCAACGACAGCCTGCTTGCGCTTGCGCGTTTCGACATAAAGGCGCTGAACGATTTCAAAATGGACGCCCTCGTCACCAGCCTGCACCTCGCAAAGGAAAAACGGGATTTTTTGCGACAGATAGAAGGAATTATAGCTCAATGCGTAAAATCCAAGCTTATCGCATTCAGAATGCCTCGCGTCTATAACTGCGAAGCAATAGCGAAGTGGAAAAGCGAATACGACGATTTTGCGCGCGGATAAAGACGCGCTTCCATATCCGACGACTATTGTAAACGAGATCAATCCATATTGAAAATGTCTTCGAAGCTCACCTTAAGAGCGTTTTTGATGAGAAGAATTTCATCGGAATAAATATGTCTTTGTCCAACCTCGATCTTCGCCACCGAGCTTCGCGATACGTCCCAACCCGCAAGCTGATGCTTGACGGCCAAATCGTCTTGAGTCAGATTTTTCTTCTCTCGCAGGCTCCCGATATTCGCGCCGATTCTCTTTTCGATTGCCCTGTCCATGGCCGCTCCTCCGATTTTCACCTATTTTGCACTTATTTAAGCGCAAAACTGTTGACATAATTATATTTGCCCGTTAAAATATCTTTGCGCCCATATAAGCGCAAGTTTCTTTTAAAAGGACAATTATCGGATTATTTAGACAAAAATCGTCTTAATGCTAATAATGTATAGGTAAAAAATGGAAATAAAAGACATCGCAGACGCCGTAGCAATGAGATTATCAAGAAAGATAAGCGTGGTTTCACGAAACCGTCTGGGCTTTAAAAAATATGAATGGATATTAACGCCCGACGAAATTTTCAACACTATTCATTTTTTTGTACCCACTCTGGGATATGCTAAAATATTTGAAACGTATTGCTATTTCATAGAGCATAAAAAACATTTTTTGAGGAAATACCGCCGCAACCGCAAGATAAGGATACGATAAAAAGTTTATAAAAAAATATAGCCGCACTGTTGTGCGGCTATATCGTTAACGCATTTATTTATTGTTCGCGCACGATATCCGTTTGAGCGTAGCTCCTGACTTCGTTTATAAGCGCGTTCGCCGCCTCGTAATTGTCCTGCGGCAAGCCCTTGTGGATATAAGTTTTGCGCTTCAGCTCAAAGAAGAATTTGAGGTCCGCGGCATTTATCGTAAACTCGCCGATAAGCACGTGCGACTTGAAGCGCACTATTGCGCGTTTGCAATACTCAAGCTCGCAATAGTTGCTGCTTTCGTAAATTGCCTTGCCCGAAGGATTGTAAAGCGTATAAAAATATTCGTGAGCGCCGTCCTCTTTATCGACGTGCTCCACAACGTACTTTCCGTAAATGACCGACTCGTCGAAGCCGTCCACCTTTTTAGGAGTCTGACGGGGATTTTTAGGCGTTTTGAGCGCAAGGAACGGGGGCACGATCTTTTTGACAATGACTTCCTTCTTATCCTTTTTCGCTTTTGCCTCGAACTCTTTCTGCTTTGCGGCAAGCTTCTTCGCCAGCTCCGGAGGAGCGGAGCCTTCATAATAGCAAGCGTCCTCGGGGTCGTAATACACGCCCTCGAATTCGCCCTCGTATTTCGACCAATCGTCCTTCTTTTTGGGCGCTTTCTTCGGAGTAACCGCCTTTTTCGTTTCTTCCGCTACGGGCTCGGCAGGCTCGGGCTGCTGCGGCGCCTCCGCAACAGGCTCCGGTACTGGTTCCGGCGCGACTTTCGCTACAGGCTCCTGCACAGGCTCCTGCGCCGCTTCGGCGACAGACTCTTCAACAGGAGCTTCTTCCGCTACGGGGTGCTCCTCAACCGTCTCGCGCACCACGACGGTGCGTTGCGCTTCAAGCAATTCCTTCTTAAAGCGACGCTTATCGCTCAACTTATCGCGCATATCGGCAAGCTGTTGATTGAGACGCATCTCCTCGCCCGTTATCCCGTATTCAGCAAAGAACTCATTCTCCGCCTTATCCTCTTGCGCGTCGCGGCGTTCCTTGACAAGCTTCATGCCGTTGACTATGAGTATGGCTAAAATAGCGGCCGCAGAAATGATCAACGCCAAAATGACGATGAGTGCGGACGCGCCTTCGATGGCTCCCAGCTTAAGGTTTTCGAGCATATATCAATCCCCCTGACACGTACCTATACGATTATAATTATATTAGCACACATGTCGTTCAAGTGCAATATTTTTTTAATTTTTATTTAATAAGTACAATATGCGCGTTATAGCGGAATAAATACGCAACGCGGCAAAACGCGTCTCCGTCATACCGTGGCAAAAGCCGCGCATATCGCGACGGAAACCGCGCAGGTCAACGCGCAGCCTGCAATTTTGACCCGTTTGCCTGCAAATATATACTTGGACGCAAGCAGCATTATCGCCGTAAAGCATACTATCCCCGCCACGCTCGTCCCCGTAGGCACGGCGGACAGAGGTAAATTTCCCACCGCGCCTACATAGATCCTGAACGGGATCAACAGAAATTTCATTATCCATATAAAGCCGCCGAAGCCCGTTATGAGCGAAAGCACGACGCATATCAAAAGCAAGATGTAAACCGCCATTATATACGGCAAAACTATGAAATTCGAAAATATGAACAAAGTTGGCACGCTGCCTATAAAATACGAAACGATAGGAAGCGTCGCAATGTTCGTCGCAAACGAAAGCGCGCAAACGTCGACGAATTTTGTGCCGAAATGCCGCTTCGGGCTTATTTTATCCACGGCCTTCATGCCTATGCGTTTAAAACCGCCGTAAAAGAGGAATATGCCGAGCACCGCATAAAAGGACAGCAAAAATCCGATCTCCATGAGCGCCGTCGGTCTGAAAATCAGTATGAGTATCGCGGCAAGCGATAAAGCGGACAAATTGTCGCGCTTCAAGCCGAACGCCGATGAAAACGACAGCGTAGCGGTCATGATAAACGCCCGCAGCGACGACGCGGAAAACGAGCACAGCATAGAGTAAAACAGCGTTGCGGCGGCAACTATGAAAAACGATATCTTCGGATTTAATTTGAGCTTTTTCAGGATAAAAAACAGCGCTCCCGCCAACGTCGTTATATGCAAACCGCTCACGGCCAGAACGTGCGCGAGTCCGCTTGCGGCGATATCGTCGTAAAGCTCCGCGTCTATTCCCCGCTTGTCGCCGAGCACCAGAGCCTGACAGATCGAAGCCGTGTATTCGTCGGCGTTGTCATTAAGAAGCTTTTTGATTTTCAACTGCAAATCGAGAGGAAAAGGCGCGCTCCCCTCGGAGGCCTTCCGCACGCTGCCCGCAATGACGAAATAGCATCTGTCGTTCGCGCGGTTGGATGCGTACGCCGTATCGAATTTCTTATGAGCGTTGAAAGACAGCTTGCCGTACAAAATCACCGAGTCGCCCGCGTTATAATCGGGTTCGATCTCAAACGGAACGTAAACGTACGTTTCGCCTTTGAGCTTCCTTCCGTCAAGCCTGACATCGGATACATAAAAACCCGCGCTGTCGGTTTCAACTATAATCTCGCTTGACACCGTTGCGGAAAAGGTTCCCGTATAATTTTCTAACGCGCGACTGTCGTATACGGCGTTTGACACGTTTATCGCCGCAAAGCCGACCGCCAAAGCGAGCGGGATATAAAACAATTTTCTTATTTTCTTTACGCAAACGAACGCAACCGTCGCCGCGGCGAATAAAACGGACAGCGAAACCAAAACGCCGATATGCGTTGCATAGCTCGCCTCGCCGATAATAATACCCAAACACAGAGCCGCGGCGAAAAAGCACAACGGTCTGTTGTTGAAAATGCGCTTGCCTTTTATATTCATTTTTCATTTTACCGACGGTATCAGGGCTTTATCAGCATAAAACCTACGGTAAACCTTATCTTTTGTAAAGTAATTATTTATTTTCTTCCGGTCACGATTATATCGACGCCGAGTCCCAGCACGTCCCTTGCAATAACGTCTCCTATCCTGACGCCGCTGTCGGCGGTGACGGACCCGATGAACCTCACCACGTCGAATATCCTTTCCTTGGGTACGCTTTGAGAGGTCTTGACCGAAGCAACTCCGCCGTCCTTCATCTTCACAAGCGATGTGACCGCGCGCTTCGGATGGCTGTATTCGTCCTTTCCGTACGCCTCTCCGCGCTTGCACGTGTTGCCTGTGACAACTATATTCCCGTCGCTTTCCTCAATAGTCAGCGGACAGCCCATGGGGCACATTATACAGATAGTATTCATTTTTCCAACCTCACTACAACGTCTCCGTCCACAAGCGATATATCTATATCGGCGCTGCCCATTTCGCCGGGAGCAAGCACCATAAACTTTTTGGAAACAAGCGTATTTTCTCCGCTCTGCACGATCAGACGGCAGTTTTTATACACGTCGCCCACGCGGAAAAACAGACGCAATTTGCCTTCGCCTCTGCTTATGCGCTGCGGAAGCGCGTATCTCACTCCGTCACGGGCGACCACGTTCACGAAATCGCCTTTGCAAACCCCTCCGTCAAGCGCGTACCGCGCTGCGGCAGCTCCCGCGATTTCCGCCTCCTGCGACACGTTGTCCACAAGATCGTGCACATGCAGGACGTTGCCGCATGAAAACACACCCTCCATAGAGGTCATTCTATTCTCGTCAACAACCGCGCCCTGCGTGACGGGGCTTATATTCACGCCCAAGCCGTTAAGCAAATCGTTTTCGGGTATAAGCCCGACAGACAGAAGCAGCGTGTCGCAAGAGATAAATCGTTCCTCCGACAGTATCGGCTTTTTATCCTCGCCGACGGGAGCATAATAAAGCCCCGTAAGGCGCGGATAGCCCTCGACGCGCGTCACCGTGTGAGAGTATTTGAGCGGAATACCGTAATCGTCGAGGCACTGCACGATATTGCGCTTTAATCCGCTGGAATAAGGCGCGAGCTCGAGCACGAGCTTTACGTTTGCGCCCTCCGTAGTCATGCGGCGCGCCATAATGAGCCCTATGTCGCCGCTGCCAAGTATAACGACGTCCTTACCCACAAGATATCCGTCGATATTGCAGATCTTCTGCGCCATTCCCGCGGTATATATTCCCGCAGGTCTGCTTCCGGCAAGAGCAATCGCGCCTGCCGTGCGCTCTCTGCAGCCCATGGCAAGCACGACGGAGCGCGCCTTTATCTTGCAAAGCCCGAGGCTCGGCGACAGCGCGGTGACCGTCTTATCCTCTCCGAGCGCAAGCGCCATGCTCTCGAGCATGACGGCGATATCTTCCTTTTCCACCATTTTGCGGAATCTGTCCGCATACTCCGGTCCCGTCATCTCTTCGCCGAAATAGTGCAAACCGAAGCCCTGATGGATGCATTGATTGAGTATGCCTCCCAGGCGCGAGTCGCGCTCTAAAATCACAACCGTCGCGCCCTGCTTTCTCGCGGCGAGAGCAGCCGCCATGCCCGCGGGACCGCCGCCGATAACCGCGACGTCGAAATCCATATTACGCATCACTCCACCTCCTTGACGGCGTACCGCGCGATCGTAGCGCCGCCGCCTTTTCTGACTTGATCGAGAGGTATGCCGAGCTCTCTCGCAATTATCTCCATGACTTTGGGACCGCAAAATCCGCCCTGACATCTTCCCATACCTGCGCGCGTGCGGCGCTTTACTGCGTCGACAGTCGTCGCGGGCAACGGAGAATATATCGCCTCAACTATCTCCGCCTCCGTAACCTTTTCGCAACGGCAAACTATCCTGCCCCATGCGCTGTCCTTCGCAATGAGCGCGTCAAGCTCGTCCTCGCTTATTTCCGCAAGACGTTTGCGGCGAGGCGGAGCGACGATCCCGCTCTGTTTGACGGTCGCTTTAGTTCTTTCGACGATGAGAGCCTCTATATATTCGGCTATAGCGGGCGCGGACGTCAAGCCCGGCGAGCAAATGCCTATAGCCATAAAGAAATTGTCAAGGACTTTTGATTCTCCAACAACGAAATCGTGTCCTATAAGGGTGCGCAAGCCGCCGTATACTCTTATGCATTTGTTGAAAGCGGGACGCTTATAGGAAAGCGGCACGTTTTTGCGCAGTACGTCAAGACTGTCCGGAGTCGTAGCCGTATCGTCCGGATTTGCGCTGTCGACGGCGGTAGGACCGTAAATGACGTTGCCGTCCGCCGTAGGCGCGACGAGTATGCCCTTTCCAGCCGCGGTGGGCAACGGGAAAATGACGGTATTCACGTTTTTGCGCTCGGTATTGTCAAGCACAAAATAATCGCCCCTTCGATATACCGTCTCAAAATGCTCCGCGCCCGCCATATCGTTGACGCGCGCGCCGTATGCGCCCGCGCAGTTTACCACGATCGCGCTTTCAAAAACGCCCTTCGAGGTCTCGACAAAATAGGTCCCGTTCTTGCGCGATACGGCCTTGACCTCCGCCTCGAGCAAGATTTCTCCGCCCTTCAATATCGCCCTGTCCGCATAAGCTATCGCAAGCTGATAGGGAGAAACTATGCCCGCAGACGGCGCGTAAAGGCTGTATTCGATTTCGTCCGCGACGTTGGGCTCGATCTTCAAGGTTTGATCTCTGTCCAAAATACGCGTCTCGACGCCGTTCACGACGGCTCTGTCTTGCAGCTCCCGCAGCTTTTCCAGCTGCTCTTTCCGCGCGACTACGATGGAGCCGCACTTCAGATGCGGCACGTTTAGCTCGCGCGCGTCGCGCCAAATAAGCTCGTTGCCGCGGACGTTGAAGCGCGCTTTGAGCGTGCCCGGCTCGCAATCGTAGCCGGCATGCACGATACCGCTGTTGGCTCTTGTGGTAAAGGAGGCGACATCGTCCTCTTTCTCAAGCAAAAGCACCTTCAAATTATAAGCGGCGAGTCTATCGAGCACCGCAGCGCCCACGACTCCTCCGCCGATAACAATACAATCGTATTTCATATTTTCTCCGAAAAGCGTCTCTCCCAACCAAATCGGGACGACGTCAAATTTTCATATGTTTTCACGCAATGCGCGTTTATTTTTTGAACTTTTTGTTGTACTCTTGGATGTTCTCTTTTATGATTAGTTCCGCATGCTCGCGCCCTTTGACCTGAAACACAGTAGTCTGCTTGCCCTCGAGCTGCTTATATACGCGGAAGAAATGAGACATCTCCTCCATGATATGGCTGGGCAGCTCCTCGATCTCCTTATATACGTTCCAAGTGGGGTCCTTGAAGGGGATTGCGATGATCTTATAGTCCATTTCATTGCTGTCCTGCATCATCATGACGCCGATGGGATAGCACCTGACGAGCGTGAGCGGCACGATAGGCTCCGAGCAAAGCACAAGCACGTCGAGAGGATCGTTATCCTCCGAATAAGTCAGCGGAATAAAGCCGTAGTTTGCGGGATAGTGCGTGGAAGTATACAGCACTCTGTCCAAAATAAGCGTGCCCGTTTCCTTATCCAGCTCATACTTGTTTTTGCTGCCCTTTGAGATCTCGATGACCGCCAAAAAATCCGTGGGGGTGATGCGCGAAGGGTCTACGTCATGCCAAATACAACTCATAATCTTCTCCTTGACCGCTCTGTCGGAGCGGTTTTGTTTATTGATAATATTATAAAATTATAAAATGTATATGTCAACAAAGATAACTCCGCCGCGCAAAAGTTTTTGAAATCGACAAATAAAGCGCAAAAGCCCGTTTTTCACTCTTGCGCGGGCTCCCAAATGCATTGACAGCGACAAAGCCGTTATGCTACAATATTTTCACCACAAATCCCCTATACGGCTACCCCGATACTTGTTATTTTCAGGTAACAAGTGCGTTTTTGCATTCAAGTATTGGGCGTAGTAACAAGGCGAAAATACTCGGGATTTGTGGTGAATCTGGCGGAGCGCACTTGTTATACAAAAGCTACAAGCGGCAACCCGTCGGGTCGCCGCTTTTAATTTGAGCGGCGAGCATTACAAAAAAAATACAAAAGCATGATAGGAGGATCGATTATGCCAAAATGCCCGCACTGCAAAAATGAATTGAAGCGTTTAGAAAACGGGAAACTATACTGTTCCGTTTGCAACAAACGCTACAGCATCAAACCTGCCGTTCGACCGACGTACCAACCGCCGAGCGATAAATCCGCGCCCGTCGGACAGGTTCCCGTCGACAACGTTACACAAAAAGAAATTGACGACATCGCTCGTGAAAATGCTTTGGCAATGGACTCGTTCATACCGCTTGACGAGTCTGCGGCTGCAAGCGATCAGACGCAGCAAAAGAACGAGGCGGCAGAAGCCGAGGACGCCGTCGCAAAAGCGGGAACCGCCACAGGCGTTGTTGCGTCTGACGAGCTGTCGCAGCAGGCAAATCTGCGAACATCTGTTTCCGCTTGCGAGACGGAGCCGGAAGAAAAAGCTGCCGACGCGCCGCAATCGCTCGCAAAAACAGCGAATATCTCTGAAAATAAGCCGCAACCTGCAGACAAAGCAAACGCAATGAGATCCGATTTTATGCCCGTCGGCGAAGCCGTCGCTCCTTCGCAAAAGGACAGCGAGGAAATCGAACTTCTGAAAGCCCGTATCGCCGCCCTCGAAGCAGGCAAGCCCAAATCACAGGCTATGCAAAAGTTGACGGAGTTTAAGGACAAGGCGCTTGCCTCCCCCGCATGGTCGTGGATAAAACAGCATTGGATCTTGCTTACGGCAGCCACGCTTATATTTATCATCTTCGTCACTCTGATGACTTGTCTTGTCGGCATACGCGGCATATACGTCAACATAGAGGATCCGAACGAGTTCTACAGCTTTGACGCAACGACCTATGAATACCACTATGTTACGATGGAAGGCTCGTCGGCGATGGACAGAGGCACTTGGAAGCTGAAAAGGGGCAATATCTATTTCACGTACAAAGACGAGCTGTTTGGCAAAAGCACATACGGCTATCCCATTTCCAACAAGGGCAACAAGGTCCTGACGATAAAGGATAACGGCGCTGGATGGGGCTTTGAGGAAGATAAGGTATACAAGCGCATATCAGTGATAAACTACGCGAATATCGCAAAAAAAGCGAAGGTCAGCTTCGATTTTAACGGGGGCGTCTACAACGGCACAAGCGGAAAAGCGTCCTCAACGACAAAGGTCGGCAACAAGGTGAAGGAGCCCTCGTTCGAGCCGACAAAGTATAACTGTGAATTCAGAGGCTGGTACAAAGAACCGTACGGATATAAAAACGGCGGCACGCGCTTTGACGAAAAGGACAGCGTCTGGGAAGACACCGTATATTATGCCAACTGGTACAACCCGCAGCTATACCGCATTGACTTCAGCGGTCAGATGTCGGGGTACATAACCGCGCACGAGGGCGACCGCGTCATAGACGCGCTCAAGCTGCAATACCCGAAATATGTATTTTACCATAACGACGAGCCCGTCGACGAAAACCTGTTTATGCCCGACAGCATATTATCCCTGCGCTGCGAATTGGCGGACGAATATCTTGACGGCACTTTGCGCTTCAGCAGCGTGGACGGCGGCTACAGAGTTTCCGCCAAAAACAGCTATATCGAGGGCGAAATCATCATTCCGCTTGAATACAACGGAGCAAAGGTTGTGCAGATTGGCAGCTTTTCAAACACGAACATCACCTCCATCACGATCCCGCAAGACGTCGCGAGCATAAACGACGAAGCGTTTAAAGATTGCTCGCAACTTGTTTCCATAACATTACCCAACAGTATCGAAAGCATAGGCTCCGGCGCATTTGAAAATTGCACGGGCCTGAAATCCGTCGTCATCCCCGACAGCGTGACAAGCATCGGAAGCGGCATTCTCAAAGGCTGTAGCGGGCTTATAAGCATAACGCTTCCTTTCGTTGGCGAAAGCAAGGATTCGCTATTGCCGCTGGGATATATGTTTGAAGAAGCCTATTCGTACAACGACGTAAAGGACGGATTTGATAAGATAAAGCAGGTCTATATATCCAAAGGCACGGATTATCAGGGCGCGTACTCTCGGGAAACGAGCCGCGATTACCTAATACCTTCTTCTCTTTCTTCAATCGTCGTAACAAGCCAAAGCTTACCCTACGGCGCGTTTTCAAACTGCAACATGCTGCGTGAGATCAATGTGCCAAACGCAAATGAAATAGGCTTGAAAGCCTTTGAAAACACGGGCTGGTGGGACAGGCTGCGCAACGGTGTAGTGTATATCAACAAAGCATTGGTATATTCCTATAAAGGCGAGATGACGCCCGAATGTGAAATAACCGTTGACGACGGCGCGGTAAAGATTTTGGCGGAAGCGTTTGCAAATCAAACGACCCTTGCAAAAATAACGCTGCCGAGCAGTGTCAAATAAGATCGGAAGAGCGTCGTGTAGGGAAAGAGTGTCCGTGAAGGTGTTG
>CANDBZ010000041.1 GCA_947383095.1 uncultured Clostridia bacterium
AGATCATTGTTGGTGACTGGAGTTCAGACGTGTGCTCTTCCGATCTTTCTTGAGATAGCGCGCGCAGTTGTCCGCTTGCGCTCTCCACACGACGATGGGGAGGAAGTCAGTCTCTCTCTTGCCGTCTCTCGAATAGTTGCGCGAGACCGCGAGGGTAAATCTGCAAAACTTTATTCCGCTTGTTGTCGTGGACAGCTCCGGGTCTTTGGTCAGGTTTCCAATCAAAAACACTTTGTTCATAAAATCTCTCCTTAATCGCTCATTTCTTGATAATCATCTGACGGATTATCGCTTCATCGTTGCGCATCTGTCTGTCGATCTCTATCTGGGCTTCGCTCGAGCAGGTCACGTTCATGAGGACGTAAAAACCTTCGGTCTGCTTTTCGATTTCATAGGCGAACTTCTTCATGCCCCATTTTTCGATCGAATCCACAGTTCCGTTTTGGTCGTTGACCAATTTCTCGAACTTCTCGACGACCTTTGTCTTCTGGTCGTCGTCGACAGCGGCGCGGATGATGTAGAGTATCTCGTACTTATCCATACCTGTACCTCCTTTCGGTCTTGTGTCCCTTGCGGGAAAGGAATATGCCGATAGATATAAATATCATATTAGCTAATCAATGATAGCCCAATTTGAAAATTTTGTAAAGCGAAAGCGCTCAAATTCTGAAAAAGAGCATATATTGTCGCGCTTTTGTATGCAAGTAGACGCAAAAATATCCGAAGTTTGCGTTATAATTTTTAAATATGCCCGTTTAGAATTGCGGTTTTGCGCGTTGCGGCGTTCGCGTCGCAGCGAGTTGAATATAAGCGTCTTTTGCTTATTTCTTGAAATCCGCGCTTTAATTGCAGTTTTTAATTTGAGTTTAACAATTTTAGCGAGATAATTGAGCATAATATAACGTGGGGTGTTGTGCCGATATCTCATTATGCGTCAAAATGAGTCAGTTGAATTGACTTTTTTGCATTTAATTTTTATAATAACACATTGTATAGTGTTATAATATAACATAAGACATTCGATCGGCATTCACAAGGAGGACAGATGAAGGCATCTACCAAACGCATTATAATAATCGTCGCGGCGATCGTTCTTGTCATCGTCGCTATTATATTGGCATACGAATTGACGGCCCCCAAAGCGATAAACTATTCCGGCGACGGCGCAAGTCTCGAGTCTTGGCTGGCGCAGGAGAAGATCGAGGCGCTGCACGTCGACGGTTCTTACAGCGTCAGCATAAAGGTCAAGGGCGAAAAGGGATACGGCTACTTTGCCAACATCCCGTCGAGAGTCGCGTTTCAGGAGCAGCTGCAGGATTGGGCGAAGCAGGCTTACGATAACGGTCAGACGGAGCTTGCGACGTATATCTTGAGCCTGCCCGTTTCCTACAACGACCCGTCAAGCGGCTCGTTGCTTTCAAGCATACTCGTGCCCATTTTGCTGTACGCGGTGCTTGCGATAGTGTTTATCATCATATTGCGCAGGTCAATGGGCGCAAACAATCAGGCGATGAACTTCGGCAAGACGACAGCCAATCAGGTGCGCGATATCAAGGTGCGCTTCAGCGACGTCGCGGGTGCGGAGGAGGAAAAACAGGAGCTTAAGGAAATCGTCGATTTCCTCAAATATCCCAAGAAATATACGGACATCGGCGCGCGTATTCCGCGCGGCGTTTTGCTTGTCGGACCTCCCGGCACGGGTAAAACTCTGTTTGCAAAAGCGGTCGCAGGCGAGGCGAACGTGCCGTTTTTCTCTATAAGCGGCTCCGACTTCGTCGAGATGTTCGTGGGCGTGGGCGCGTCGCGCGTTCGCGATTTGTTCGATCAGGCGAAGAAAAATATGCCGTGCATCATCTTCATCGACGAAATCGACGCGGTCGGCAGACAGAGAGGCGCGGGCCTAGGCGGCGGCAACGACGAAAGAGAGCAAACGCTCAATCAACTGCTCGTGCAGATGGACGGCTTCGAGGCAAGCAGCTCTATCATAGTCATGGCGGCGACAAACCGCTCCGACATACTCGACCCCGCTCTCATGAGACCGGGCAGATTCGACAGACAGATATATGTCAACGTGCCCGACGTCAAGGGACGCGAGGAGATATTTAAGGTCCATTCGCGCAATAAGCCCCTGTCGGCGGACATCAATTTCAAAAGTCTTGCGCGTCTTACATCGGGCTTTACGGGCGCGGATATAGAAAATATACTCAACGAAGCCGCAATTCTCGCGGCGAGAGAGAGTCGCAAGCTCATCGCCATGAAGGATATAAGCGAGGCGATAAACAAAGTCATGGCGGGTCCCGCAAAGCGCAGCCGTCTCGTTACGGAAACAGATAAGCGCATCACGGCATATCATGAAAGCGGACATGCGATCGTAGCCAAGCTTATGAAGCACTGCGACAGCGTGCACGAGGTCAGCATTATTCCGCGCGGCATGGCGGCGGGCTATACCATCACCTTGCCGGAGACGGACGACAACCACATGACCAAGGGCAAGCTTCTCGACAACATCGCAATGCTGCTTGCGGGCAGAGCGGCGGAAGAAATCGTGATAAAGGACGTATCCACGGGCGCGTCCAACGACATACAGCGCGCGTCCAAGCTTGCGCGTAAAATGGTGACGGAATGGGGTATGTCCGAGACCTTGGGCAATATGTACCTCGGCGCGAGCGAGGAGGTCTTCCTCGGCAGAGACTATCAGTCGCAGTTGAGCTACAGCGACGAAGTGGCGGCGAAGATCGACGAGGAAGTGCGCAAGATACTCGACGCGCAATATAAGGTCGCGCTCGATATCCTCAAGGAAAACCGTCCGATCATGGACGCGATGGTCAAAGCTCTTTATGAGAAAGAAACGATCTACGAGGACGAGATAGACGCTTTGTTCGGCGAAGAGAGCGCGGACAGCGACGGATTGTTCTCATCCAAGGTCATGAGGTCTGACGCAATTTGCATAGAGCCCGACGTCCAAGAGACAAAGAAGAAACAATCCAAGAAGAATAAGGCAGAAGAGCCCGAGCGGCAGGCGGAAGAGACCGAGCAGGTCAAGGAAGAAGATAAACCCGACGGAGAGCTTTGAGCGATATTAACGCCGTAGGGGAGGGGCGGCATTGCCGCGAGGCGTATATGACGATAAGAGAGCAAAAAAAGCTGGATTTGGACAAGATAATGGAAAGCGACCCCGCCGCGGTTTCGCGCGGCGTGGTCAAGCGTACATATACGGGATATAAGGCGTTGTGCGCGTACAGACGCGCGCACAGATATTGGCAGCGCGGCTTGCATAAGCTTGCGCTGCACCTGTCTTTTAAGGCGAAGACAAAGACGGGCATAGACATACATCCCGCCGCGCAGATAGGCGCGAGAGTATTTATCGACCACGGGGTCGGCGTCGTGATAGGCGAGACGGCGGAGATAGGCAACGACGTCGTGTTGTATCAGGGCGTGACGCTCGGCGGCACGGGCAAGGAGAGCGGCAAACGTCATCCCACGCTCGAAGACGGCGTTATGGTATCCTCCGGCGCAAAGGTGTTGGGTCCCGTCCGTATCGGGGCGCACAGCAAGATAGGCGCGGGCAGCGTCGTGTTGAAGGACGTTCCGCCGTATTCCACTGTGGTCGGCGTGCCGGGGCGCATAGTGAAGCAATGCGGCAAGCGAGTCGAGGACACGGAGCTGGATCAGGTTCGTCTTCCCGACCCCGTTATGGAAGAGTTTGCAAGGCTCAATAAGCGCATATACGACCTCGAAGTGGCGGCGGGAATACACAGCTGCAGATACTCGCTCACGGTAGACGACGACAATTTGCCCTCCGACGGCGAGGATAATCAATAAATACTACAGGCGAAATTATGAAGATTTATAACACGCTTACAGGAAGAAAAGAAGAGCTTGTCCCTTTGCGCGAGGGACGTATAAGCATGTATGCTTGCGGCATAACGGTGTCGGGCGACGCGCACATAGGACACGCCTATCAGGCGCTCATATACGATATAATCCGCAAATATCTTGAAAAATGCGGTTATGACGTGACGTATGCGCGCAATTATACGGACGTGGACGATAAGATCATAGCGCGGTCTCATGAGACGGGCATACCCGCGCTCGAATACGCGCAAAAAATGATCGAGAGGATAGACGGTCTGATGCGCAGGTTCGACGTGGACGATCCCGATATTTGGCTGAAAGCGTCGGAAAATATAGAAAATATCATCGATTTCGTGCAAAAGCTCATCGACGGCGGGCACGCCTACGCGACGGAGCGCGGCGACGTTTATTTTGCCGTCGAAAGCTTTGGAGGATACGGCAAATTGAGCGGACGGCGGCTTGAGGACGCTTATGAAAGCGTGCGCATAGAAAACGAGGAGAACAAGCGCAATCCGCTTGATTTCGCACTTTGGAAATCCGCAAAAGAGGGCGAAATATATTGGGAATCTCCATGGGGCAAAGGACGTCCCGGCTGGCATATCGAATGCTCCGCAATGAACAGGGCTGCGTTCGGCGACCGGATAGACATTCACGGAGGCGGACGCGATCTGATATTCCCCCATCACGAAAACGAGATCGCGCAGAGCGAGGCTCTGACGAAAAAGCAGTTTGCGAAATATTGGATACACAACGGTCTCATCAAGGTCAACGGACAGAAGATGAGCAAGTCGCTTGGCAACAGCCTTTTGCTTGCGGACCTATTGGACGAGTATTGCGCGGAAACAATAAAATACGCTCTTCTGCAAACCAATTACCGCGGAGACATCAACGTGACGGAGTCGCTTTTCGCGGATGCGGAAAAGCACATGTACGGTTTTTATAAAACGCTTGACGAGGCGGACAACAGCGGCTTTGCATGCGACGGCGGCAATGCGGAGATTGACGCGAGCTTCAATAAGGCTATGGACGACGACTTCAACACCGCCAAGGCTCTTGCGGAGATGTTCGGCATTTTCAAGAGCATAAAAGCCAAGCTTAAGGCGGTGGATAAAACGGCGGTATGCGACGCGCGGCAGGTGCGCGAAACTTACGGGCTCCTCGGTCTGTTCAAAATGAAGCCGAGCGAATTTATCGCCGCGTATGAGAAAAAGAACAACGGCGACATTCCTCGCGAGGTGATGGAGCTTGTAGAGAAAAGAACGCTAGCAAAGCAAAATAAGGACTGGGCGCAGGCGGACGGTTTGCGTGCAAAAATCGCGGAAATGGGATACTCCGTCAAAGATACCAAGGACGGCGCGATTGTTGAGAAAATTCAAAAATAAAGTTTAAATGGTCAAATTTGCGATATAAAGATCTTGTTTTGATAAACATATGAAAAAATCGAAATTCATATCACCCATACCTCTCGAAGAGCGTAAGCGCGCTTTCGACGTCAAGCACCGTCAACTCGAGCGCAGACGGCAGGAGCTCGAGGCGCGGATAAAACAGGAGGAAACGGAGGCGCGTCGCGAGGCGCAGACCGCCGAGGCAAAGCGAAGAGCGAAAAAATTTGCAAAGAAGCTTGCCTACGACACGAAATATATCTACGTTGCGGGCGGTCACTTCAAAAACGAAGCGCTGGGGTTTTGCACGGTTTTCAATTTGGGACGCTCGACGAAGGTGAGGACGACGCGGCTTGTGAAATACGACGACAGCGATAAGCTGCTGTATTTGGACATCATCCAACGCAAGGACAGGGATATGAGCAAGCGCGCAAAGGTGTTTGTATATATTCACGGCGGCGGTTGGATAGGCGGCGCGCCCGCGACCCGAGAGGCGTTTACTAGCAAGGTCGCGGAGGCGGGATATTTCGTCGCGAGTCTCTGGTACGGCGACGGACCGCGCTACTCCCATCCCAAAATGATAGAGAACGTCTATAAAGCTTTTGCCTGGCTTAAGGCGCATGCCGAGGATTATAATATAGATACCGACGAAATATTTGTGGGAGGAGAATCCGCAGGCGGTCATTTGAGCGCTATGGCGGGCGCTATATCCTCAAATCCGCAATACCGCGCAGGATTTGATCTTGACGAGCGCGCGAGAGATCAACGCATAGCGGGGCTCGTGCTAAATTGCGGAGTTTACGATTTGGAGAAGGCGGTGTCCACAGGCTTTAAAAACATAGGCATATATACGCAGTCCTATTGCGGCGGCACAAGCGTCGCGGAGCTTGATGAGAAAACGCGCAAGGAGATATCTCCCATTTATTGGGTCACGGAGGATTTTCCGCCCACGTACGCCATATCCGCAGAGAACGATAAGCTTGCGGTGCTGACATTCGATTTGGTCAAAAAGCTTTACGATCTGGGCGTATACGTCGAGCATTATCACGGAGAGGGCAAGTGGGCGGTGCACGCTTTTGCGGTGTCGCAGGGCTTCGAGATCTCAAGGGAAGCGATGCGCGGAACGGTGAATTTTTTGCGCAACCGATGCGATATGCTCTCGGCGCAGGAAAAAAAATAGAGATATTTCAAACGCGGCGATACGCCGCGTTTATGTTAGCCGTATTTTGCGCGGTGTATAAACGAAACGAGATTACACATACTAACACCACTACAATAAGGAGGTGCGTATGGACGAGAAAAATATCGTTAAGAAAGTTGCGGAATTGAGCAATATGAACGTCATGATATTATTTATCTTGATTTCTTTCCTTGCTTTGTCCGTCGGCTTGGCATTCTTTTTCCTTGTGCCGGGCGGAGTCGGCTATGGCGTTGGCATAGCGATGTTCGTCGTGGCGGCGTTGCTTTTCGTTGTCGGTGAAGTTTATTATTTCTCTAAAATGAGACGTATTGAAACGCAGCAATAAAAGCGATTTGCCGTTAAAAGAACGGCAGAAATACAGCTGATAAAAGCTTTATATAAAATCGCAGACGGTTGTCCGTCTGCGATTTTATTTGAAATTAGCTCGGTTTATATTCGCTTGCGGCGTCAAACATGACAAATCTGAAATCGTGCACTCCGGCGGCGCCGGGCAAAAGCGCGCCCTGCTGTCTTATATTGACGTCGGATGACATTGCGAGGATGCTCAAATTGACGTTGTACTGTCTCATGGGCTCGAAGGTGTAATCCGACATATCCAAAACTGAATAGTTTTTGCCTCCGCCGTAAAACGCAATGCCGCCGTGAACGTACGATATGCCCTTATGACCGTAAATGATATCGTCGTATTTGCCCTGCGAATTGGCTTGTACCGTTTTCAGCATTTCCGCGATGTTGAGCGAAAGGAAGGAAAAGCCGTTCTGCGAGCCGCCCGATTCGATCAACGTCGAGCTGTCTACGGCGGCAACGTTTTTCCAATCGTCAAGCTCCACCTTTCCCGTAAGCTTCAATATAGCGGGATAGCTTGTCGCGGCAAGATCCTTCCAGCCGTCCAGCGGCAGCAAGGATTTGCCCGCGTCCGCAAGCAGCGTGCCGGAAAAATGGCTTTCTATCCCTACCGTAAACAAGCCGCTTGTACGCAACACGCTGTCCTTCAGTTCGACTTTGGTCAGTACGAGGCTGTTGCAAAAGTATTCGTCGCTTATATATCCGTCGCAGGCGGGCGAATTGAAATCGTCGTATTCGTTGCCGTCGCCGTCCGTCAGAGACGGGTCGGGCAGCTTCGTCGTGCCGCGCAGCACGCGGTTTGTGCCGATCTTAAGGATAAATTCTCGCGCGTTTTGCAATACGCAGTTTTCAATGCTCACGTTGATTTTTTCGGCGGCAGCGTTCACGTCGGAGTCTCGGTTTACGTCGCAACGTCCGAAGGCTCGCACGACGGTGCGCCCGTTCATGACACGACAGCGGGTGACGCTTGCGTCAGCCATGACCTCGAGCGTGGTGCCCGTGTGGTTGAGCAGTGAAAGATTGACTGCGCCGTTGTCGTATATCGCGGCGTCGTCGCAGCCCTTGAGGACGGCGTTGTCGACGCGCACTCCGTCCGTCCGCACCAAGAAAACGATATTGTCCTGCGCTTTGACCGCCGCAAGCTTGACGCTGCCTTTGCCTGCCGCCACGAAATCCAAAGGACCTTTGAAAACCGCAAAGTCATAGAGCCTGTCGGTGGAATCCAGCATATCCGTGATATATTGAGCGCTGACGGTATGGCCGTTGCCGTGCAGGTCGGCGGTTATATCGAGGCAGTATTTGACGGTAGGCTGCGGCAGGTGGATATTCTCGTAGTACTTCCAATCCGCAGTCGTCTTTATTTCGCCGGTGTATTGCATGAGCCGCTGTCTCATCTCCGAGTCGGAGTATTTGGGCGCGCGCGTTCCGTCGGCTTTTACGTCGAACAGATTTTCGCCCAGATATATATCGCTTTCAAGCACTGCGGCGCGTTTGTCGGCAAAAGCTTTGCGTATAGTTTCGTCGCTGTCGACCGCTATGCCGTTTACCGCGGTGAAGGTCATAGAGGCGGGTCTGACTCCAAACAGCTCGCCGTATTTCCATACGGCGGCGACGGTGGCGACCCCGTCCGAGCTTACGTGAATATAAACCCCGTCGTCATCGTGCGTTATTTGCGCCACCGAGATATCGGAAGAGATAAATTCGACGTCGGTAATATCGCGGATATTGCCTGTCTTGTCGTAAGCTTTGAATTTGGTCGTATATTTATTCGGTACGACGCGTCCGGCCTCGTCGTAGCGGTCGCTTGCGATCGCAAGCTCGCCCATACCGTAGGTGGCGGCGGCTTCGGCAAACATGAGCGAGGAATATCCGTTGACGGCCTTTACGGCGCGGGTTTCCCTGCCGGACATAACGGGCGCGCCCTGACTGTCGTACGCCGTCCAATTTACGGTTAAAATCGCTTCGCCCGCGGCGTCGGCGGCGATCCTGCACTTATCGCTGCCGTCGCAATCGAGAGCTATAGAGTTTTGATCCGAGATAGAAAATTCATATTTTATGTTTGTGTTGAATGGATGAGAGGAAACGGATATCCTTGCGGTGCTCCCCGCAATTAGGACGATTTCGTCTTCAAACATACGCGGAGCGATTATGTCGAAGGTATAATTTTTGAAGTCGACAAAGAAATCGAACCTGCTTTCGCCTATGGTTATATTGTACTTGTGAGAGATATCTGCTCCGAAGCTTTGAGATAAATTCAAATTGACAATATACGCGTTGTTTACGCCCGCGACGGGAGACAGGGTGTAGTCGTTTACCGCTACGCCGCTTATAACCAACGTATCCTGTACTAAAGCATGCTCGGTCTGTATGCCGAAGTTTATTTCGCTTGCGCCCGCCGGGGCGGGGATACGCACGCCTTGCGCGGCGTCAACGCCGTTAAGGGTCGTTTCGCTTGCCGGAGTGACGGTTGCGCGGATATATTTCACTATGTCGCCGTGCGCTCCCGCAACCGTCATTTTAATTGTGGCTTCTCCGCCGAAACGGGCGTTAAAGCCTCCGTTAAGATTGTTGAAGTACAGTATTTTGTCATTTTCGCTTTTATAGACGACGTCGTCCGCCGTTATTCCGATCGGTGCGATCGAGGGCGAAACGGTGTAATTGCCGCTGCATAAATCAACGAAATAAGTATCGTCGCTTTCCTTTGAAAGAGGGCATTCCTCGCCCGAACGATCGAATATGACGGGCACGAAGTCCACCGCGCCGCTCGAGGACACGTCGAAGACCACGCTGTCGCTATAGCCGCCGTCCCTGCTCGTATATGTCAGCTTGACGCGGCCTATGCCGTGCAGGACGAACGCCCCGCGGTCGTCGAGGGTCACCAGATCGCTCGGCTCCGTGCCGCTTGCGTTCGTGACGGAAAGAGCGTACTTTTTGTCGCCCGCAATGCGCGGAAGCACCTCGACGCCGAGCTCGCTTTCGTAGATAGGCGAGTAGTTTGCCATATCCAGATAGAACACCCCGTCTTCTCCCTTGTTCGATATACGTATGCCCGTAACGGGGATATCCGCAGAAAGCCGTACAATGCTTGTCGCGGCAAACAGCGCGACTATAAGAAGCAACGGAAGAGCGACTATAAGGATGTTGACAAGTTTTTTCATGCGTTGCCTGCCTCCTCGTCGAGATCCGCATAGGCGGACTTGAGCTTGACAAAGAAAAACGCCGCCGCTCCGCCCAATAATAAAGCGGGTATCATAAGCGAATATACATAGCTCAACGCCTTATGAGAGCCGCCCGAGCTCGATATGCTGCCGCCTATTGCGTTGGAAAGCAAAAGCAGCCCCATCGCAAAGCTCGCTATAAGACCGATGAGAATTATGGCGGATACCGTCGTATTGGATTCCTTTATTTCGCCGTCTTCGTTTTTTGAAAAATGCGGATGAAGCAAATCGAGCTTTGTCGCAAACAGTATCTGCGCGCCCGAAAGAAGGCTTGCCGCTATAAACGTGACCGCGGCGTTACCGACGTTTTCAAGCCCCGTTGCCGCAAGCGCGACGCATGCGGCTGCTATTGCGATTTCCGACACGATGCTGCAGAACAGCATTTTTGCGGAAAGGATATTCGCGGGGGAATAGGGCAAGATTTTTTGTATCATCGTCATATAACCGTCGCGTGAAATGTTGGTGGAGCAGAACGTGTTTGTCAGCGAGCCGTACAAAATCACTATAAACGTGCAAAGCTCGAAGTCGAAGCTCGCTTCGCCCAGAATACCCGTAAGCAACGACGTCGAGAGCTTTGCGGAATAGAATGTCATGACGGGCATCACGACCGCCGTCGTAAAATACATATACGAATACGACGGAGTGCGCAGGACGGAGATAAACTCCTTTGCGAGCAAGCTTGCAAATCTGTTTTTGGGCGTTAATATGAGCCTGTCTCTTTTGACGTGGGGAATGTGCGGGGTCAAGCCGTATTGAGTCACGCGGATAAAAGTCGCGTGCACTACGGGTATCCCGATCGCGCAAGCGCCTACCGCAAACGCCAAAAGTATACCTAAATTTTTGCCGGTATCTCTGCGCAGCATTATGCCCGCAAACAAATTGGCGGGATAGTTGTTTTGCGCAAACGCCGCGATTTTTCCCATAGTGTCTTCGTTGAAGAGCGTCGCGAGTCTGCCCGTGTCCAATATGCTTTCCGTCAACTCGAACGCGTATGCGTACAGCACGCAAAAAGCCGCGAGCAGCGCCGTCATGGCGGCAAACGCAAGCAGATAATGAGATTTGACCGTTTGTTTTATGAAATAATACGGCAGCGCGACGACGGAAGAGATTGCCAGAGGGATAACGGGCAGCAGCAGAGCAGCGATTATCGACATGACGACGCCGTACGCGCTCACTATGCCCGCCGTGATAAAAAACGTGAGATTTAAGGTCAACACGCAGACGACGGAAACCGCCGCTTGTTTTATATACAGCCAGGTAAGCTTCGCTGCGAAGATCTGCAATGAGGAGAACGGCAGGGAAATGAGTATGCGCAAGTCGCTGTTTTCAAAAAGCGTATAGCAAAGCCTGTTTGTGCCGGTGATTATAAAGGCGATTATCAATATAAAATACGTGATGGAAATCAGCTCGTATTGCCGCGCGGCGATGTCGGGCACGCGGTTTATCTTTATCTGCAGATAAGCGGAGGTAAAACGGGAAAAAATCGCGACGAACACCGCTATAATGCTCGCCGCAAGAATAGCGACGAGAAGCGCTCCCGCGATGTTTTTCTTCCGAGCGCCGCGCGCGCCGAAAGGGAGCGCGTCAAGCAGTTGTTTTTTGAGGAGCAACGCATATCCTTTCATCGCGCCGTTTCTCCTTCGCCGGCAGTGCGCGCCAGAAAATACTCCTCGAGGCTGTCTTTCTCAAAATCGGCTATGCGAAAATCGTCCGTCTTGACGCCGTTGCTTATGATCACGGCTCTGTCGCAAATTTTCGCTACAGAATTGACGTTGTGCGAGGAAAATAAAATTGCGTTGCCCTCGTCCGCGTATTTGCGCATGAAATCCGCC
>CANDBZ010000042.1 GCA_947383095.1 uncultured Clostridia bacterium
ATTTTCATACAACCTCCAAAAGCGCGCAAAGCGCGGTTAAACATTATTTTGCGGCCTGTAAAGCCGTAATTGCGGCAACCGCCGCTATATCCTCCGCTACGCAGCCGCGGCTCAAGTCGTTGACAGGCAAAGCAAGCCCCTGCATAATAGGACCTATAGCCATGCAGTTGCCGAAGCGCTGCGCTATCTTATATCCGATATTGCCCGCGTCCAGATTGGGGAACACAAGCACGTTCGCCTGTCCCGCGACGGAGCTGTCTCCCGCCTTTTGTCTTGCGACCGCGTCCACGAGCGACGCGTCGAGCTGCATTTCGCCGTCCACGCAAATGTCGGGATACTCATCCTTGACCATAGCGCAGGCGGACTGAACCTTTTCGACCGCCTCATGCTTTGCGCTGCCCTTCGTTGAGAACGACAGCATGGCGACCTTCGGCTCCATGTGGCATATCTTTTTCGCGCTGTCCGCCGCCGCGACGACGATGTCCTTAAGCTGCGCGTCCGTGGGATAGGGAATGACCGCGCAATCGGAGAAGATATACGCGGGATATTTTTTATACTTAAATTCCTCCGGCGGGACCATGACGAAGCAGCTCGAAACCGAACCTATGCCGGGAGCCGCCTTTATCACCTGAAACGCCGCTCTCGATACGTCCGCGGAGCTGAACACCGCCCCGCCCACGACGCCGTCAACGTCGCCGCGCTTGAGAGCCACGCACGCGTAAAACATATTGTTTGTCGTCACTATTTGAGTCGCCTGCTCGAGCGTCATGCCCTTTGCCTTGCGCAGCTCGTACAGCGTTTGCGCATAAGCCTGCGTGTTCGCGCTCGTTTTGGGGTCGTCGAAGCTCACGCCCGTGAAATCCACGTCGGGAAACTGCGCTTTGGCCTCCTGCTCGTTGCCTATGAGCAATACCTTGCACACGCCTTTTTTGGTAAGCATTTCCGCGGCTTTGGCGACGCGCGCGTCAAATCCCTCCGCGAGAGCTATCGTTTTGCCGAGCTTTGAAGCTCTTGAGTTTAATTCTTCAACAAATTGCGACATATACATCTCCTAATCTTTCGTAACTGTTTGCAATTACTTAAAATTCGTATATAATTATAGATACTTGCAAAATAAAAATCAACAAAAATGAGGACTTGTTTTGAAAATAACGGCGGTAATAGCTGAATACAACCCCTTTCACAACGGGCATCTGAAGCAGTTGAGGACTGCACGAAGAGAAACGGGCGCGGACGTCGTAGCCGTCGTTATGAGCGGGTCGTTTACGCAGCACGGCGACCTTTGCGTCTGCGACCGCGCGACTCGCGCGAATTGGGCGTTGCAGGCGGGAGCCGACGTAGTGCTGGAGCTGCCGACGGTTTATTCGCTCTCCCCCGCGCAAGGCTTTGCCGAGGGCGCTATCAAGACGTTGAGCATGCTCGGCGAATTTACGCTGTCCTTCGGCACGGAAAGCGACGAGCTGAAGGATCTTGGCATGGCGGCGGAATTTATGAAAAGCGAATCCAACGATATGTCGGGTTTGCTCAAGGGTTATCTGGGACAGGGCTATTCGGTAGCGAAATCGCGCACCCTCGCATTGGGACAGATACGTCCGGATATCGCAAACATGCTCAATTCACCCAATAACATATTGGCTGTCGAATACATCAAGGCCGCGGCGGCATACGGCAATAAAGTTCAATTCCATTCCGTGCCCCGCAAGCCCGACGACGGCAAAAAGTATCTTTCGTCCACGAAAATACGCGAGCTCATCAAAAACGGCAACGACGTCAGCGCGTTTATACCTGATTTCGTCGACCTCTCCGATATCATAGCTCCCGATAAATACGGCACGATATCCACGTATGCGATGAAATCCATGACGCCGCAGAGTCTCGAGCGCATATACAATGTCGGAGAAGGCTTGGAAAACAGAATTTCGCAGGCGGATTTCGTGGACATGCAAGGCTTTTTGAGTCTGACAAGCCGCAGATATACAAGGTCGACGATAAAGCGTATCGCGGCGTGCGCGACCTTGGGGCTGGAAAAAGAGCTTGTCTCGCTTGCAAAAAAAGAAAAGCCGTACTGCACGCTGCTCGCAGTCAAGCCGTCCAAAAAAAAGCTTTTGCTTCCGCTGCTCGCCGCAAGCGACGGATACTTTTTCTTCAAGCATTCCGACTGCCCTAAAGACAGTCCCGTGCGCCCGCTTGTCGACCTTGACGAAAAAGCGGCGAAAATTCAAACCATCTGCAAATAAAACGCAAAGTTCATTTATATAACATAAAATAACGTTTTGCTCATAGCTTTTTATATGAGCGATTCCGCAAAAACCGCCAATACTCTCCCCGAAATAAGCAAGCGCGCGCCTATAGGCAAGATCCTTGCCTGTTGCGGCATTATCGCGTTTATGATAATGATGCTCGCAAAGCCGCAGTTCTATCTGGACTCCGCGCGGCGCGGACTATCGCTTTACGCAACAAGCGTCCTACCGTCGCTGTTTCCGTTTTATTTTTTCTCGCTGCTTCTGACGTATATCGGCGCTGCAAAAACCGTATCGGGCATATTTCAAAAGCCCGTAAAGCTGCTGTATAATGCGCCGAAGGAAAGCTCGTATATACTGCTTTTAAGCATGCTTTCGGGCTATCCGGTGGGCGCAAGCATGACTGCGGAGCTGTACGAATCGGGCGTAATAACGCAACAAGAGGCGAAAGCGATCTCCTCTTTTGCATCCACGTCGGGTCCCGTATTCATTTTGGGCACTGTGGGAAGCGCGATATTCGACAACGTCAAAATCGGCGTGATAATACTTGTCGCGCACTATCTGGCCGCGCTGCTCAACGGCGTAATCTTTAGAGTAAAGCGCAGCAAAGCTCCGACGGACAGAAATAAATTCGCGTCAGGCTTTAAAAGCAACGCGAAGTTATGCGCGGCGGACAAGCCCGATTACCGTCCCGAGGTCGGTATCTTGTCACAAAATAACCAGGACAGCGTCATGTCGCGCACTATCTCAAGCTCCACCTTGAGCATGCTGTACGTAGGCGGATATATAGTGCTGTGCGGCATGCTTGTGGATACGCTGTCGCTTTTCAAAATAGACGACTTATTGATAAACGCTTTGGGCGAGATCTCCGCGCAGCCCGTCATCGCTGTGCTGAACGGACTCATAGAAATGACGAGAGGCAGCATTGCATGCGCAGATTGCGCGAATATGCGCTTGGGCACGGCGCTTTGCGCAGGCATAATATCTTTGGGCGGGCTGTCCGTAACGCTTCAAAACTACACCTTCCTTTCGCGGTGCGGTATGTCGTTTTTTCAAATCGTAGCGCGTAAATTCACACAAAGCCTTATCGCGTTCGGGATAGCGTTCGCGCTGTCTTTCCTGATATAGCAAGACCTATCCGAAGTTAAATATGACATAATTTATTGACTTTCGAGCTTTTTGCCAATTATATTGGGAACGAAAATACAACTTTTCAACTATTTCTGGAGGCGAAAATGAACAAAAGCTGGAGCAACACTATGCTTGTTGCTTATTCTCTGTTACCTAAAATCGTGCACGACTTGAATTTCGGCGTGAAAACGCGCATAAACTCTTCTTTTCAAAGCAAGCATTTCAAAATGGGTGTAAGCACGGAGCAACTAATAAGTGAAATATTGGAATTGACGGAAGAAAAACGCAAATTGGTCAATCTGCGTTATCTCGTACGCGAAGCCATGGACTCTCTGACGCCCGTCGCGAGAAAAATGCTCGCGGCGCGCATAATAGGAAAAAAGACCTATCAAAGTCTCGCCGCCGAATACGGCGTGTCCTTGCGCACGGCGTTCAGACGCGTGGAAAACGCGGAGGCGTCGTATGCGCTCGCCCTCAAAAGACAGGGATATACGGACGAATGGTTTGAAAAAGAATACGGCGGCGACAAATACATCAAGCCCATTCGTCAAAGGATATTGCAGGATAAATACTTTGTCGCTAAAAGCATGTAAAAGCAAAACGGACGGTCAAACCGTCCGTTTTCAAATAAGTAAAACCGCTTCAATATATACAAAAAATTATCTTTCCGTTTTCAACAAAGAATATATCTTCATGTCCCTGACTTCACCGTTTTTCACCGCGTTGCTCCTCAAAGTGCCCTCATAGCGAAAACCCGCTTTTTCAAGAACTCTGCAGGAAGCAAGGTTGCTTGCAAACGGCTCCGCATAAATACGGATAATGTCGCTGTTTTCAAAAACATGATCGCATATTTGCTTTACCGCTTCGGTCGCTATACCTCTGCCCCAATACTCCTCTGCAATATAATACCCCAGCTCGGCAGTCCTGCCGTGAATATTTTCTTGGCGAAATGCGCCGACGCTTCCCACAGCCTTATCGTCTGCGACAACGGCAAAGGCAAAGGTTTTATTTTCGTCTGCGGCAAGCATGAGAGAAATATAATCGACGCCGTCCTTCTCCGTATAAGGATAGGGCAAGCCGTCCCGCAAATTATCCTGCACTTTTATGTTCGAGACGGCAGCCGCCAGATCTTTGGCGTCCGACAGTCTCCATTTTCTTATTGTACAATTCATTTCGTCTCCGATTCTCTATATCCTGCGCATATAGTTGGCATAGTGCGCAAACACGATGCCGCCGTCCTCAAGCTCCTTATCCCAGAGCTTGACCCATTCGAAGGTATAATATCCGTCGTATCCCGCCGATTTCAGTTGGCTCACCGTTTGTCTGACGGGCACGTCGCCGTACCCCATCATCTTGTATACGACCTTTCCGTTTTGCACGAGGCTGTCCTTGATATGGACGTATTTTATACGTCTGCCGAGATTGGATATCGTCTGCGAAGCGTTTTCGCCGTTATATCTGAAGGGATGATGCGTGTCCCAAAGCGCGCCGCCGCCCTCGCCTGCGCTGTCGAGGAACTGCGCCAAAAGCTTGCTGTCCGCAAACATTCCGTTCGTCTCCATCAAAGGCAAAACGCCCGTATCCTCCGCATACTTCAGTATTTCCGCATATCTTTTGCGGCACAAATCGATGTCTCCTCCGTCGTAATACGGCTTATCCGTGGGCATTACTCGTATAAACTCCGTTCCCGTCTCCTGCGCGAGATCTATATACGCTTTAGCTCTTTCGACCGCAGTCTCGTCGTTGTGGTTGGCAAGCGCGCAATTTGTGGAAAGCATAGCTATCTTCACGCCGGTACGCCGCAAAAGAGCTTTCGTTTTATCCATGTCGGAGGTAAACTCTTTCATTTTCGTCGCGTCCACCTCTCCACGTACGGAACGCACCTCTATGCCCTCGTATCCCAGATCCTTCGCCGTGGCGACGATATCTTTCATTGTCCAATCGGGACAGCCTATTGTTGAAAAGCACAGCTTCATAACTTCCCCCTCACGCGGTCTCGATATCCGCGTCATCCTGCAATTTAAGGATTTCGATAGCCTGTTCGCGCAGCTTGTATTTTTGTATTTTTCCGCTTGCCGTGACGGGAAAGCTCTGCATAAACCTGACGTACTTGGGAGCCTTATGCCTCGCCATATGCGACCTGACAAGCGCTTTGACCTCGTCCTCCGTCATTTCGCAGTCCTTTTTGAGGATAATGCACGCCATTACCTCTTCGCCGTATTGCTTGCTCGGCACGCCTATCACCTGCACGTCGCTTATCTTGTCGCAGGTATACAAAAACTCCTCGATCTCCTTGGGATATATATTCTCTCCGCCGCGGATGATCATATCCTTTATGCGCCCCACGACCTTATAATATCCCTCGCCGTCGCGCACGCAGAGGTCGCCCGTATGCAGCCATCCGTCTCCGTCTATCGCCTGCGCGGTCGCCTCGGGCATCTTGTAGTAGCCTTTCATGATGTTATATCCGCGCGCCACAAACTCTCCGGGCGTTCCGTCGGGAACTTCTTCGTTGGTATCGGGATCGACTATGCGGCATTCTACGCCCTCAAACGCCCTGCCCACCGTGGACACCCTTTTGTCTACGCTGTCGTCCGTAGTGGTCATAGTGCATCCCGGCGAAGCCTCCGTTTGCCCGAATACAATGACGATGTCTTTCATATTCATCTTGTCTATCACCTTTTTCATCACCTCTATAGGACACGGCGAACCCGCCATTATGCCCGTGCGCAATGATGAAAAATCAAACTGCCCGAAGCTGTGATGCTCGAGCATGGCGATAAACATCGTGGGCACGCCGTGAACGGCTGTGCACTTTTCGCTTGCTATCGTATGCATGACGGGCACGGGGCTGTACGCCTCGACGGGCACCATCGTCGCGCCGTGCGTGATACAGGACATGACGGCGAGCACAAGCCCGAAGCAATGAAAAAACGGCACAACTATACAAAGCCTGTCGTCGGGCGTAAACTTCATGCCGTCGCCTATCGTCATACCGTTGTTGACGATGTTATAGTGCGTCAGCATAACGCCCTTTGGAAAACCCGTAGTGCCCGAAGTATATTGCATGTTTATGACGTCGTGCGGATCGAGCTCCGCCTGCCTGCGCGCAAGCTCTGCGTCATCCACTTCGTCCGCGAGCTTAAGCAGATCATCGAAGCCGAGCATTCCCTTCGGCGCGTCGCCGCCCGCAAATACGACTCTCTCCAAAAACGGGATCTTACCGTTGCGCACTTCGCCTTTATCAGAGCTTTCAAGCTCGGGAATGAGCGTCCTCACGGTCTCGACGTAATCGCTGTCCTTGAAGCCGCCCATCATCACAAGCACCTTGCTGTCAGACTGCGAAAGCAGATATTCAAGCTCGAATACCTTATAATTTGTGTTTACCGTGACCAGGACGGCGCCGCATTTCGCCGCGCCGAACAAGGTGAGAAGCCACTCCGGGATATTAGTCGCCCAAATTGCGATTTTATCTCCCTTTTTCACGCCGAGAGCCATAAACGCTTTGGCGACTCTGTCCGTCTTTTCGTCAAGCTCTTTCCAGGTAAGACGGAAATCGCGCGTGGCGTATTTGACGGCTTCTCTGTCGGGAAGTCGACTGCCAAGCTCGTGTATTATCTGCCCGATAGTCTTTTCAACGGTCTTCATTAAATCCTCTATACCGTATATCTAAACGTTTCAATCCTCGTTGGGAATGTAAATATTCAAAAACGCGTCCATGTTGAACGCCGTCCAGGGCGCTATCTCCGGAGGATATACGCGGAACGTCATCGTCTTGCCGCTTATAGGGTGACAAAAGCGCAGCTCCGTCGCCCACAGACAAAGCGGAAAATTTGTTTTTCCTCCGTTGCCGTATCTGTGATCGCCGACGATAGGATTGCCCATACCCGCCATCTGAACGCGGATTTGATGTCCTCTGCCCGTGATGAGCTTGACGGACACAAGGCTGAAATTTTGCTTTTCGCAAAGCGTTTTATAGTCGAGCTCCGCATACTTCGCGCCCTCCGTCAGGGGCGGCACTATCTTTACCGTGTTCGTATCCTGAAATTTCTTGAGATAACAGCGCAGCTTATCCGCCTTATATCTTGGCTTTCCCTCAACGACGGCAAGGTATTTCTTGTCGACTTCGCCGTTTTTTATTGCCTCGCAAAGCCTTTCCGCGGCTTTGGAGGTTTTTGCGAAAACCATCACGCCGCCCGTCGGTCTGTCAAGCCTGTGCACCAGCCCGAGATATGCCTCGCCGGGCTTGTTATATTTTTCGACCAGATACGCTTTGAGCATGGTAAGCATGTCTTCGTCTCCGCTTGCGTCCGCCTGTACGGGCACGTCCTGCGGCTTGACTGCCACAAGCAAGTGATTGTCCTCGAAAATGATCTGCAAATCTCTGTACGTCATAAGCCTCTTTTCTCTCTGTCAGTTAAACTCCGCAAATGCGGTGCAGCCTTGCGGCAATATAAGTCCCTCGTTTGTTTTTATGCCGATCTCGTCCGCGTCGATGCGCGCGTTGTCCGGCAATGCGAGCTTTAGCACGTTCGCCATGACCGCGGGCTGCAAGCCCGTCGTATAGCTGTTGAGACATACGAAGAGCGGATTTTCCGACAGCAGGCGCGCCACAAGCTCCGCAAGCTCCGAAATTCCTTCCTCGAGCTTCCATTTTTCGCCGTTAGGTCCCCTGCCGAAGCTGGGAGGATCCAATATGACTGCGTCGTATTTCCTGCCCCTGCGCAGCTCGCGCGCACAGAATTTGAAGCAATCGTCCACGATAAATCTCATTCCGTCGCTGTCAAGGCCGCTCAAACGCAGATTTTCGCCCGCTCTTTCCACCATCGCCTTGGCTCCGTCCACGTGACATACGTCCGCGCCCGCCTTTTTGCACGCGACGGAAGCCGCGCCCGTATATCCGAACAAATTGAGCACGCTTATCTTCCTGCCGCTCGACGATATGAGCTTCATCATTCTGTCCCAATTTACCGCCTGCTCCGGAAACAGCCCCGTATGCTTAAAGCCCATGAGCTTCAAGGAAAACGCAAGGTCGCGCCAATGCAAGACGAATTCCGTCTCGACGTTTTTGCGGTTGAAGCTCCATCCGCCGCCGCCCGTCGAGCTACGCTCGTATATCGCGTCGATGCCTTTATATGAGCGCAACGGCGTTTTGGCGCGCCAGATAATTTGCGGGTCGGGACGAAGCAGCAAAAGGTCGCCCCATCTCTCAAGCTTTTCGCCGTCGCCCGTCGCGACGACCTCGTATTCCTTCCAATCGGGAGCGATCCTCATGCTTACTCCTCAACCTTCTTGACGGAGATCACGACCTTGTGACCGTTTATATCGCACTCCTTCGTGAAGCCGTCCGTAACGGAGGCAATGCCGTCGCACAGCACGTCGGAGAGGAATTTCGCGTCGTCAAGCACGGCTTTCGCCATGCCGTCCGCCATATAGCCGAGCACTATGTGATCCGTCACCTCGAAGCCTGCTTCCTTGCGCATATTCTGCACCTTGCTGACGATCTCGCGCTCTATGCCCTCGCGAATAAGGTCATCCGTCAGCGACGTGTCGAGCACTACCGTCGTCTCGCCGTCAGACTCCGAGGAAAAGCCCTCTTTGTTCTTCACGGAAATGAGCAGATCCTCCTCCGACAGCGATATCTTGACTCCGTCGACCTCGCAGGTAAATTCGCTCTTGACCTCCGCGTTGTTCTCTCTGTATTCCGATTTTATCTCGTCGAGAAGCTTACGGTTTCTTATCGCCTCGATGATATCCTTCGGACGCTCCGAAAGTATCGTCCTTATCTTGCCGAGCAACGCGCCGTATTTCGGTCCGAGCGTTTTGAGCTGCGGTTTTATCTCATAATTGACAAACTCTTCGTTATCGCCGGACGGCTCTACGGATTTTACGTTAAGCTCGTCCTGCACAAGCTCCTTAAGCTCTCCCGACAGCTCGTATTTACCGTTATAGAACAGGTGTCCGAGGGGCTGTCTGTTTTTCAGATTGGACTTATTGCGCGCCGCGCGGCCGAGCACCACAAGCTTGAGCACGTTGTCCATGCCCTTTTCGAGCGCGACGTTTATCATGCTCTTGTCCGCAACGGGGAAATCGCACAAATGCACGCTTTCGGGCGCGTTTTTATCGAAGCCTCTCACCAAATTCTGATAAATATTCTCCGCCATAAACGGCACAAAGGGGGCTATCACCTTGCTTAACGTCGAAAGCACCGTATAAAGCGTGACGTAAGCCGCTTCCTTGCTCTTGGTCATCTTACTTCCCCAAAAGCGCTCGCGGGAGCGGCGGACGTACCAATTTGAAAGGTTGTCCACAAACGTCGCTATCGCGCGCGATGTCTCCGTTATCTTATACTCGTTCAAGCCCTCGTCGACGGTGGTTATAAGCGTATTCAAGCCGGACAATATCCATTTGTCCATCACGTTCAGCTCCTGATCCTCGAGTTTGTGCTCGGTAGGATCGAATTTGTCTATCTCGGCGTAAAGCACGAAAAACGCATACGTATTCCAAAGCGTGCCCATGAATTTGCGCTGGGACTCGCTTACGTTATCCGCGGAAAATCTTGACGGCAGCCACGGCGCGGACGCGGTGTAAAAATACCATCTCGTAGCGTCTGCGCCCTGCTTATCGAGCACCGTCCAAGGATCGACGACGTTGCCCTTGTGCTTCGACATCTTCACGCCGTCCTTGTCGTTGACGTGTCCCAGAACTATACAGTTTTTAAAGGGCGCTCGCCCGAATAAGATCGTGTTGACCGCAAGCAGAGTATAAAACCACCCTCTTGTCTGATCAACGGCCTCCGATATGAAATCCGCAGGGAAAACTCTGTCGAAAACATCCTTGTTTTCAAACGGATAATGCCACTGCGCAAACGGCATGGAGCCGCTGTCAAACCAGCAGTCAAGCACCTCGGGAGTGCGTTCCATAACGCCGCCGCACTCGCACTGCCATTTCACATCGTCGATATAAGGTCTGTGCAGCTCTATATCCTCTTGCAAGCCGCCCTTTTCGCGCAGCTCCGCGCGCGAGCCTACGACGTGTATTTTCCCGCACTTCTTGCACACCCATATCGGCAAAGGAGTGCCCCAATAACGCTCTCTGGATATACCCCAATCGATCACGTTTTCAAGGAAATTACCCATTCTGCCGCTTTTGATGGTATCGGGCATCCAATTTACGGAATCGTTGGAGGCAAGCAGCTGCTCCTTGACCGCCGTGACCTTGATAAACCACGAGCTTCTTGCATAATACAGAAGCGGCGTGTCGCATCTCCAGCAATAGGGATAGCTGTGCGTAAACCTCATGGTCTTGAACAACTTCCCTTCGCGCTTGAGCCTGTCTATGACAAGCTTATCGCCCTCCTTGCAAAACACGCCCGCCATGTCGGCGACGGCCTCTTTAAAGCAACCTCTTTCGTCGACCATCTGCACAAACGGCAAGCCGTATTTTTTACCCACCTGCGCGTCGTCCTCGCCGAATGCCGGCGCGATATGCACTATGCCCGTGCCGTCGGTGAGCGTCACGTAAGAGTCGTTGACGATATAATACGCTTTCTCTTTGAAATCGTATTTATAGTCGAAAAGCGGCTCGTATTCCACATGCTCGTATTCTTTTCCCTTTTTGGTGCAGACCTTCTCGTACTCTACGCCCTCGAACAGCTTCGACACAAGCGCGTCGGCAAGTATATAGCTCTCTTCGCCGACCTTTATTTCTGTATAGTCCTCCACGCCGTTCATGCACAGCGCAACGTTTGAGGACAACGTCCAAGGAGTGGTCGTCCATGCCAAAAAATAAGTCTTTTGTCTTCCCTTGACGGGGAATTTGACAAATACGGAAGTCTCTTCGACGTCCTTATAGCCTTGAGCGACCTCGTGAGAGCTCAACGCGGTCCCGCAACGGGGGCAATACGGCACGATCTTGTAGCCCTTATACAGCAAGCCCTTATCCGCCATTTGCTTTATAGCCCACCATACGGAGATCGGAAGAGCGTCGTGTAGGGAAAGAGTGTCCGTGAAGGTGGTGGT
>CANDBZ010000043.1 GCA_947383095.1 uncultured Clostridia bacterium
GAGATCATTGTTGGTGACTGGAGTTCAGACGTGTGCTCTTCCGATCTGAGCTTCACTCCGTCCACGTCTGCGGACGCCAGATCGATTTTGTTTATGACGGGCAAAATTTCAAGCTCGTTTTCAAGCGCGAGATAAACGTTGGAAAGCGTCTGCGCCTCGACTCCCTGCGTCGCGTCCACAACGAGCAACGCGCCCTCGCACGCCGCAAGCGAACGCGAGACCTCGTACGTGAAATCGACATGACCGGGCGTGTCAATCAAATTGAGGACGTATTCTTCCCCGTTGTGCTTATAATACAGCTTGCACGTCTGCAGCTTTATGGTGATGCCGCGCTCTCTTTCGATATCCATGTTATCCAAAAGCTGGTTTTCCATTTCGCGTTCCGAAACGGTGCCCGTCCTCTCGATAAGCCGGTCCGCCAAAGTGCTTTTTCCATGATCGATATGCGCGATTATCGAAAAATTTCTTATATGCTTTTTGTCCAAGAGACACCTCTCGCACTCAAACGACCCCCGTCGAATGAGCAAATTCGCAGTTTAATTTAAAAAACTATTGACTTTATTATAATGGAATAATAGAATTTTATCAACAGAAAGAATACAATATTGAGGGGTACTTATGAATTTTCAATGGCTTTTCGAGCGCCCTATAGCGCACCGCGGTCTGCATAACGCGGAATTTCCCGAAAACAGCATGCCCGCGTTTGAACGGGCTATCGCCAACGGCTTCAACATCGAAATCGACGTTCATCTGACGAAGGACAAACATCTCGTCGTTTTTCACGACGACAGCCTTAAGCGCGTCTGCGGCATAAATAAAAAAGTCAAAGACTGCACTTTAAAGGAGCTCAAGACCTATCGCCTTGCAGGGACGGAATACGCCATACCCACCTTCGACGAGTTTTTGGAGCTTGTCGACGGCAGGACGGGCATCCTCTGCGAGATTAAGGGCGTCAATCCTTTGGACAACTCGATCATAAAAGCCACGATAAAAAGACTTGAAACGTACAAGGGCAGGATCGCCCTGCAGTCCTTCAACTTCGGCGCGGTCAAATACGGCAGGAAGCACTGCTCTCTGCCCGTGGGCGGTCTTTACACCTGGTGCTCTCCCGACATCAAAAAATCGAGATGGTGGGCGGCAAGCTGGATGGGCAAGCTGTGGCTCGTCAAGCCCACGAAAGCGCAATTCGTGGCATACGACGTACGAGCGTGCTCGCCTGCCCTTTCGGAAAACAAATGGCTTCTCAAGTGGGGCAAAAAGCTCCCCGTCCTCGTATGGACCGTCAACAGCGAGGAGTGCGTCGATATAGCGCGCAAATATGCCAACAACGTTATATTCGAAAACCTTGACGCCGAATATGCAAACGAGTTCGCAGGCACGTTCAGACCTCTGCCCTGAATTTATTCGCTATAAAAAAGCGCGCCGCGCGGCGCGCTTTTCATTTACCCTTCAATCATTCGGCTTGTTTTCTCTTCATTTTTTCGCCGAGGTTTTTAAAGCCGTTTTTCATTGTCTTAAAGACTGATTCCGGCATAGCCTTGATATCCACGATTTTGTCGTTGTTCGTTATAGAATACGTCACGTACACATAGTAAGCCGTCAGCAAAACCGTCAATACGCAGAATATGATATAGAACGGATTTGTCGTCTCATAGTCCACTATGTTTGTCGTCGCCCCCGTGCCGATAAGTTTGCTTTGATTGAGCAGCTGCGCTATATCCAGGAAGCCCAGCAGGCTGTAGCCCGCCGTGATGCAGTACATCCTCTTGTCGCCGCTTATCATCGTATATATCAATGCGAACGCGATGGACAGGAAAAGATAGGTGTAATCAACCTTGAGCGTAAACACGGATATCACCGCAAGCGTAAACGACGCCAAAAGAATGAGCTCCTGCTTATTGCGGTTTTTGAAATACAATGAAATGACATACGCTTCGAGCACAAGCAAGAAGACGAGATTGAGGATCGTCACGCCGTTTTGCGATATTGTCTTGCCGTTCATCGCGACCATGCCGTAAAGGTTGAACGCATTGCGGACAAAATAATTGTTGCCCGTCATCTGGCGCACTATCATCTTGAAGTTGAAGAATGCGTCTCCCGCTGCAATCTGATTTATACCCACAGGCAACGTAAGCACGTACGCCAATACAAACGAACCGACCAAGCCGAAGACGATCATCGCTCTGTTGGCGGTGAACTTGCGCAAAGAATCTTCGTCTTTTATATATCTGTACACGAAGTACGCAACCACTATCGGCGCAATCGCCATGGCGCGCAGATCCAACACCGCGGCAAGCGTAAGCACGAGGTATGTCGGCAGATATTTCTTCTCTACCATCAATATGACCGCGCCGAGCATCAACGCCAACAGCACGCTTTCGAATGTCCCGTTTATGCCGCTCATCACAAATACGAAAGGCAAAAACGCATACAACGCCGCATATACCGTCGACAGCTTGTTGCCGACGTATTTCCTGCCGTAGAAATATATCATAGCGACGACAGCCATATCGGCAAGCACGTTGACAAATCTGATAAGGATAGACAGCGACGCATTGTCGAGCCGCACGCCGATTGCTCCGAGCACCGCAAGTATATACATCGAGCCGGGAGCCATCAAGCTGCCGGAGTTTTTGGCAAAGAAGCCGGTGACTCCGTTTTTGAGCCCGAGCGCTCGCGCGTTGGTTATGAGAGCGCTCATAGAGCTTCCCATACCGTAGGTCGTGAGCAGCAAAATCAATCTCACGAGGAATGCGCCGAGCATAAGCCCCACGGCAATCACTACCGCGTTTTGATACCATTTACCGCGCGACGCCGCGCCGCCCTTTTTGCCCGACGGCACGACGGGGTTGGAAAAGTCCGCAAAAGCGTCGCGTCTTGCATAAATGCGGCGTATGACGAGATATGCCGTCACAGCCAATGCGACCGTAAACAAAGCGAGCAACACAACAAAGCAAATTCCGCTCGCGGTGGAAGCAGTCTTTATCGACCTCGCTTTTGTGAAGTTGATGATTTGCTCTCCCTCGGGAACGCTGTTCTTATCGATGCGGGATATAGTCACGTTGTCGAAGAGAACTCTGCCCGTGCAGCCCTCCGTCGCAGTGCCGAGGCAAAGCGCAACGGTGAGATAATCCGTATTCTTCGGACGCACGTAAACGGTCTTTGTGACGAACTTGCCGTTTGTGGAAACAACCTGCTGACCGAACTGATAACCCGCGCTATTCTCCAAAAACGTGAGATAAGCGCCCTTATCGTTGTTGAGCTTATAGTCGCTTGCGCCCGGCACGCACACCTGCCAGCTCACTTTATATACGTTGTTTCTGTCGACCTTGACAGACTGATACAGATAGGAAAACACTCTTGACGAGTTGTCGATATAAAGACAGCTTTCGTTGTTTTCGTCTCCGGACGGCTCGTTTTTGCCGTATTTCATAGAGCTTGAAGTAGAAGTCGACCAACCGTCGAATTTCTCGTTATTGAAATCCGTAAACTTGCCGTTTACAACCAGCTCTTCGCCGATCTCGCTGCTTGCGTTGTTGCATGCCGTCAATGCGAAAAGTGCCAGCACGAGCGCCAGCACCAATGCACATATTACTATGGTTCTTTTTTTCATTTGACAGTCCTTTGATACTTATTAAGATCGAAATCAGTTCTCTTTGAGCTTTGCAGCTTTGCCCGTTCTGTTTCTCAAATAATACAACTTCGCGCGACGCACCTTGCCGTGACGCACCACCTGTATGCTTGCGATCTTGGGCGAATGAAGCGGGAACGTTCTTTCAACGCCGACGCCGAAAGTCACGCGGCGCACGACGATCGTTTCGCGGATGCCGCCGTTCTTTCTTGCGATCACAGTGCCTTCATAGGTTTGAATACGCTCTTTCTCGCCTTCCTTGACTTTGACGTTCACCTTGACCTGGTCGCCGATAGCGATTTCCGGCAGATCCGTTCTCATACCCTCTTTTTCCAATTGGTCGATAATGTTCATTTTGACTAACCTCCTATTTACGCGACGCTCATACGCAGGTCTGCCCTGCCAGCGGAACGCCCGAGTCACGCGTGTAATATTAACATATATTTGTAAGATAGACAACCAAAACGCATTAATTTTTTACTCTTAAAACAAATTTTAATACATTTTTTTCGATTTAAAACCGCTTCCGAAAAAAATCACACCTTGCGCACGTACTTGGCGTCGTTTTCGTTGAAAGCTCCCGTTAAATGATTTACCGCGCCGTCGCAGATCTCTATTATATCGAAGCGCACTCTTGCGTTCGGACAGAAATGCTGCGAGCAATATGCTTTTGCGGCGGTAATATATCTGCCTACCTTGTATTGCGTGACAGCCTCCGCGCCCGTGCCGTATCCGTCGCCGTATCGCGTTTTGACCTCGCAGAACACCAACACTCTCTCGCCCGCAGTCTTTGCGGCGCTTCGGGGCAGGAGCTTATCCAAAAGCCTGCCTGCCTTGGATCGTTTTATGACGTTATCGTTCCCGTCCACAAAGCATTCGCAAATAATATCCGCTTCACAGCCGCAATAAACGGCGTTTCGCTCGAGCACGCTATAGCCTTGCGTTTTGAGATAATCGACGGCGATCTGCTCGCCGATATCGCCGACGGCTTTCGTATTTTGCGCCATTGCTTATTCCCCGCTCAAAATACGACCGATAAAGCTGTCGCGGTGAATGGGACATTTGCCGTATTCCTTCAGCGCGGCTATATGCTTCGCGGTGCCGTAGCCCATGTTGTGCTCAAAATCGTATTCGGGATAAGTCTGCGACGTCTTCTCCATAAAACGGTCTCGCGTCACCTTTGCAACGATCGACGCGGCGGCTATGGAATAAGACAGCGCGTCGCCGTGGATAATGCCCTGCGTCTCATACGGTATATCCAATTTCAGAGCGTCGACAAGCACGATATCGGGCGCGACGTCGAGCGACGTTATCGCATCCGTCATGCACGCCTTTGTGGCGTTCAAAATATTGAGCTCGTCTATGCGTTTATTGTCGTACGACTTGACGGAAAACGCCACGGCCTTTTCGACTATCATGTCGTACAGCTTTTCGCGCTTGCCCTTGCTCACCTTCTTGCTGTCGTTGACGCCTTGAATAAGCTCGTCAAGCGGCATGATGACCGCGGCGCATGTCACGGGACCCGCAAGCGGTCCCCTTCCGACTTCGTCTACGCCGCATATGTATTTATATCCTTTCGCAAGCAATTCGCTTTCGTATTTCAACAAATCTTCCGCTCTTATCATCTTTCCTCTTATAATAAAAAACGGCGTTTAATTCCGTTTTTTGATCACTAAACACCTGTTTTGGGCATTTCAAGCATTATTTTTCCCAATCTGCCTTTTCTGAAATCGTCGATCAGGCTCTTTGCCGCCCTTTCGTCGTCAAACTCGTCCGAGCGCAGCTTAAAACCGCGCTTTACGGCGATCTGCATCAACACGTCGTATCCCGTATCGGCTAAATTTTCGATTGAATACCTGCGCCTAATCCCGTCGGGAGCAAGGGCTTTAAGCTCCTCCGCAAAGTCGCATGCAAGCTCCGTCACGTCGAGTATATCGTCCTTTATAGAGCCGATATAAGCGAGATGATGCGCGACGGTCTGATCCTCGAATTTCCCCCAAAGAGTACCCGGAGTATCCAAAAAATCCACCCCGTCCACGGACAGCCACTGCTTGCCTCGCGTGACGCCGGGCCTGTCGCCCGTCACCGCTTTTGCGCGCTTTATCATGGCGTTGATTATCGTGGATTTGCCGCTGTTTGGCACTCCCACGACCATAGCGCGCACGCTGACGTTGGCGCCTTTTTTCGCATATTTTTCGATCTTGTCGCTCATGACCGCTTTAAGCCCCGCGACTATCTGCGAGCAGTCTCCGCTTGTGCCGACTGCCTTGACATACTGCATGCCGCGCCTTTTGAATTCCGCGCACCACAGCGCAAGATCGCCCTGTTCGACGAGGTCGCATTTATTGAAAACGTACAGAACTTTTTTGCCCGAAGTGAGTTTTGCGAAAAGCGGATTTATACATGACGATACCGCCCTTGCGTCTATGACGTAAATGAGCGCGTCGACAAAACGGAGGTTGTCCTCCATCATGCGTATCGCCTTCGTCATATGTCCGGGAAACCACTGTATGTTCATATATCTCCACCCTGTCCGCGTTATTTACGGCGTTTTTTAGGCTTCTTCGGCATAAGCGGAGAAATATCCGCCTTTGCCATAAGGTCGGGTCGTCGCTGCATCGTTATTTCAACGGACTTTTCTCTTCGCCATTTTGCAATGTCGCCGTGATTGCCCTTGAGCAAAACCTCGGGAACGTTCATGCCGCGATAGCATTCCGGTCGCGTATATTGCGGATATTCCAGCAACCCGTCGGAAAAGCTTTCCTCCGACGTGGATTCGTCGCTGCCGAGCACGCCGTCTATATATCTCGCGACGCTGTTTATCACGACAAGCGCCGGCAACTCGCCGCCCGTAAGCACATAATCGCCTATAGACAGTTCCTCGTCGATACACAGGTCTATCGCCCTTTGGTCCACGCCTTCGTAATCGCCGCACAGCAACAGTATCCCGTCCTCTTTCGCAAGCCTCTCTACCGTTCTCTGATCGAGCTTACGCCCGCGTGGAGACATATATATCCTGCGCGCCTCGTGACGCGGGTCGACGTTTTCTATCGCTCTCACTATAGGGTCTGCGGTCATGACCATGCCCGCTCCCCCTCCGTAAGGCGTATCGTCCGTCTTTTTGTGCTTGTCCTGCGAATAGTCTCTGATATCCGTCACGGCAACGGAAAATTTGCCCCCGTCGATTGCCTTCCCGAGCAAGCCGAAGCCGAGGACGTCAAAATATTCCGTGAAAATTGTCAGAACGTCAAAGTGCATATTATTTTCAATTATAAACGACTACGCGGGAAAACGTCGTCCCGTCGAGGACGATCCTGCCGCTCTCGAAATCGATATCCTTCACGACCTGTTTGAGCGCGGGGAAGCTCAACGACCCGTCCTTCGTCCTGACGACGTACACGTCCGCAGATCCGTATTGCAGGATATCGGCAAGCGTGCCTATCACGTCGCCGTCGACAACGACCTCCATGCCAAGCATATCTGCAATATAAAATTTGTCCTTGGGCAAAGCGGGAAGCTCGTTTCTGTTTGCGTATACGATTTCATTGCGCAAGAGCTCCGCCTCTTCGGCGGCGTTTACGTCCCTGACCTTGATAAATCCGTACTGACCTTCCGCAACTATTCTTTCTACGTCGCGCTCGACGCCGCGAATTTTAACTTTTTTTAAATGCGAAAGCCGTGCGATGTCGGAGGAGTAAAATTCCGCTTTCATTTCCCCCTTAAGTCCGCGCGGCTTCACGATCCTTGCAATTTCAAATTCGGACTTCATTCTTCTCTTCTATGACGACGTTGTATTTGACGTTGCCCTTGCCGTTTGCGGATTTGACAATGGTGCGGATCGCCTTTGCGATCCTGCCCTGCTTGCCGATAATTTTGCCGATGTCGTCCTTTGATATAGTTATAACTATATCGATTGCTCCCTCGCCGTCGCGTTGCTCGACGGTGTAATCGCCGTCGGGCACGAGCGCGGACACAAGATATTCAACGAGTTCAATCATCGCAATCACCGTTTATTTGTTTTTCTCGACGATGCCCTGACCGATAAGAAGCGACATGACCGTCTCCGTGGGTTGCGCGCCCTTTGCAAGCCATTCCTTCGCCTTGTCGGCGTCGATGACGATCTGCTTGGGGACGGAAACGGGATTGTAGTAGCCGATCTGATCGACGTACTGTCCGTCTCTCGATTTGCGCGAGTCGACCGCCACGATGCGGTAGAAAGGAGCTTTCTTTGCGCCCATTCTTGTGAGTCTCAATTTGACCATTGTTGTTATCCTCCGATGTGATAAAATTATTATTTTCGTTTGCGGCTTTCGCCGTTTATGAACCTTTAAAACGGCAAGCCTCTCATGCCACGGAGCCCCTTAAGACCTCCCTTTTGCATCCTCGCCATCATGTCCTTCGTCAACTCGAACTGCTTGAGCAGCGCGTTGACCTCCTGTATGGTCGCGCCGCTGCCGTTCGCTATGCGCTTGCGCCTCGAAGCCTTGATGATATCGGGATTTCTGCGCTCCTTCGGCGTCATGGATTGAATTATCGCCTTGTTTTTGTAAAGCTGCTTTTCGTCGATCTCGCCCGCTCCCGCTTTCATCTTGCCCGAAAGGCCGGGTATCATCGCCATCATGTCCGTGAGGCTGCCCATCTTTTTGACGCTCTCTATCTGCGTCAGATAGTCCTCCAAAGTGAAGCTGTTTTCCTTGAGCTTCTTTTGCAGCTTTATCGCGTCCTCCTGCGAAATGGCGTCCTGCGCCTTCTCTATGAGGGTGAGCACGTCGCCCATGCCGAGTATCCTCGACGCCATGCGCTCGGGATGAAACGGCTCTATATCCTCCGTCTTTTCGCCCGTACCGCTAAACTTGATGGGCTTGCCCGTCACCGCTCTTATGGAAAGAGCCGCGCCGCCGCGAGTGTCGCCGTCGAGCTTGGTCATGATAACGCCCGTGATGTCCAAGGTCTTGTTAAAGGTATCCGCGACCGTGACCGCGTCCTGTCCCGTCATGCTGTCGACGACAAGCAGGATTTCCGTAGGCGCGACCGCCTTTTTAACGCGCACGAGCTCGTCCATCAGCGCTTCGTCGATGTGCAAACGTCCCGCGGTGTCGACGATCATAGTGTCGAAGCCGTTCTTAAGAGCGTATTCCACGCCCGACTTTGCAATCTTGACTGGGTCGATCTGTCCCATGGCAAAGCACTCCGTGCCCGCCTTGCCCGCAACGACCTTGAGCTGGTCGATGGCCGCGGGTCTGTATATGTCGCCGGCAACAAGCAACACCTTTTTATTTTGCTTTTTAAGATAAGCCGCAAGCTTGCCGCACATCGTGGTCTTGCCCGCGCCCTGCAAGCCGCAGACCATATATACAGTGGGCTGTTTGTCTGAAACGGCGAGCTTCTGATGCGTCGACCCCATGAGAGCGATAAGCTCGTCGTTGACGATCTTTACGATCTGCTGCCCGGGAGTGAGCGACTTCAGGATTTCTTCCCCGAGCGCTTTTTCGCTGACCTTGGCGACGAAATCCTTGACGACGGCGTAGTTCACGTCCGCCTCGAGCAAGGCTACGCGGATCTCGCGCATAGCCTGCTTTATTTCAAGCTCCGTCAATTTACCCTTATTGCGCAGCTTTGAAAAAATATGATTCATCCTGTCGGACAGATTTTCAAACAGAGCCATTTACTCCTCCAAAACACTTCTTATCTCGGCGATACCGGCAAGCGCCGCGCTCCCGCAATCGCCGCAGGCTTTCTCGATATCGTCGAGAATTGCAAAAATACGCCTTTGCTTATCCACGCATTTGAGGCTTGCCTCATACTCGGCAAGATGCTTTTCGCCTTTGTTTATGCTGTCCAATACCGCCTGACGGGAAACCTCGCATATCTCGGCTATTTCGCCGAAGGACAGATCCTCGTCGTAGCGCATGCGCAGCATGTCGTCCTGCTTCTTCGTCAAAAGCGGACCGTAAAAGTCGCGCAAAACGGATATTTCAAACCTGTCCATACGCCCTCCGATATCTCAAAAAGAGGTGTCAAGCAATTTTGCTCTACGGCAATGATACTCCTAGCTTTTTCGCCTGTCAAGCATTTTCACTATACACCGATTTTTTTATTTTACCGATGCACCAAATCGCCGAGAGCACGCACATATAACGATTTTCGAGGAAATTTATATAAATTATATATTTTATAATATTTATATTTTATCAATTATTTCCGCTTCTCTTGACTTTTTTCACGCAAATACGATATATTGATTGTGCGAAACAAACTTTATGTACTGCAGGCATGAAGCGGATACCTTTATTGTGCCAACCTTTGAGTTCCCAAAAAATGCTATCTCCATTATGTTGGCGCAGTATTAGTGATTTACATAAAATTTGTATCGCAGCAGTCGGAGTTTGCGTTTTCAGTGCGTTGGCTCTAGCTGGCGCACTTTTTTGTTTGGGAGGTAAACTATGAACAAGAGACATTTGCTCGTTTTGCTCGTTCTTCTCTGCGCGGTATGCTGCGTATTCGGTCTTTCCGCATGCGGCGATCCGGGCGGTAACGGCGGCGGCAGCAGCGAAATCGGAGGAGGCTCGTCGAAGGAACACATTGAGGTAAACGTCGACTATGGGATTTTGACCGTGAGCAGCACCGTCGAAGATATCAGGCGCGCCGCAACGGTTTACTATTTCGATAAAAACGGCAACTCCACATGCGTCACGGACTATGAAATTTCGGGCTCTATCGAGGGAGCAGGCATGAATGTGCTGACCTTCAGATATAACGGTCTTAATACAAACGTGCAGATTTTCATCAAGGAGCCCACTTATACCTTGACCTTTATGCACCAAGGACAGTTTTACTACACATTTGAAGATTGGCAGCCGTCGCAGGGCAAGCCCGACTTCAACACTCCCGATAGCGAAGACCCGTGGTACGAATGGGTGTGGGAAGACTATACTTTCGGCAACGCAACGGACATCACGATAAATTCGCAGCTCGTTCTCAAGGAATTTACAATCACGTTCACCGGATACGATAATCAGGTCATAACACGCAAATTCACCAAAGAAACGGTAAGCATAGACGAGCCAGAAGTGCCCGCCGCGCCCGGCTACAGCGGCAAATGGTACGAATATGAGCTTGAGCCGTTCGACTTCGGCGTAAATGCGAAGTACACCGCCAACAAATACACTGTCTCATTTGACTTCAACGGCGCGACGAGCGGGAACACAGCGGAGCCTTTCGAGATTACGTTTTCCTATGCTCTCCCCTCTCTGCCCACGCCAGAGAGAGAGGACAAGGCGTTTGACGGCTGGTATGTCGGGGATACGGAGATAACGAGCAGAAGCATATGGAATATTCCAAACGACGCTACGCTCGTTGCGCGCTGGCGCGAATTGAAAAATTGCACAATCACGTTCGACAGCAACAGCGGCAGCCGCGTCGAGGACGTTACCGCCAAGGAAAACAGTCTGTTGACCGAGCCCGCGGAGCCTGCAAGAAACGACTATCTGTTTGCGGGCTGGTATCGCGACGAGGAACTGAAAAACGAATGGAACTTTGCAAGCGGTAAGGTCAATGACGATATGACGCTTTACGCGAAATGGGTATACACGTCAACAGGCTCGGCGGGACTTGTATATACGTTGAACGGACAAGCCTACACCGTCACGGGTTATGATAGCGCACTGCCCGAGAACGTCGTCATACCGTCGACGT
>CANDBZ010000044.1 GCA_947383095.1 uncultured Clostridia bacterium
TTTGTTCATATTACCTCCCGTTGGGTGAAATTCACCCGTTTTGTTATACAAAAAAGCGGCGACTCTGACAAAGTCGCCGCTTGCAGCTTTTGTATAACAAGTGCGCTCCGCCAGATTCACCACAAACCGTCGCACTTATTTGAAAAAATAGCCGATACGCAGAAAACGCACTTGTTACCGAGAGGTAAAAGCTATTTTTTCAAATGTGGATTCAGTTTGTGGTGCACCCATTATAGCACAGCGGAGTTGCGTGCGCAAGCGCATAAAAAGCACAATTATCCAAATAATAAATTGCACGCGCAAGGTTGACTATTTTTGTATGATAGTATATATTATATAAGCAATAAATTCGTCCGCGCGAGGCGCGGTAAAGAGGCGTTGTATGAAAAAAAATCTCGAGAAAATTTTCACTTCGGCAAGCATAGTCGTGGCGGTCATCCTCATCATGGTGCTGTTGGTCACAACCTTCGGCGGCATAAAGGCGGAGGAGTTTAACAGCGAATTGGTGCGCGGCTTGCTCATCACGCTCGCGATACTTTACGTCGTGCTGGCGGTGGCGGCGCTCACCCTGATGTTTATCAACAGCGACGTTGTCAAGGAAGTCGTAGTCAGGACGGAAAAGGGCGGCTCCGTGCGAGTGTCTTCCGCGGTCATCACAAAGATCGTCAAGAAGGCGTGCGCGGGCATGGAGGGCGTCAAGTGCAAGAAGGTCGTTCTCGTGCAGGACGACTACGGCGTAAGGCTCAAGACAAGCATAAAGATCGTGGACAAGGACGTCATAGAGGTGGAGACCTATTTGCGCCTTTTGCTCGAGGATATGTTCCTCGGCGAATTCGGCTTCAAGTTTGCTTCCATCGAGATAAAGGTAATGGTGCTCACGCCCAAATATAAGCCGGATAGCGATGCCATCGGCGCGCTCGCGGCGGAAAAGGTCGCGGAGATAAAAGCGGAGCAGGAGGAGCTTGAGGCGCAGGAACAGGCAGCCGAAGCCGCGGTCGAGCAAGCCGAAGAAGCGGAGCTTGCGAGCGATACGCAGGTTGACGTTGCAGAAGAGGAGACCGTTAAGGAAGCGGTCGAGGAGGCTCAAGAGCAGGACGTTCAGGTCGAGACGGAAGCGGAGCCCGAAGCGGAAGAGGATAAAATAGAAGAATGAACGCAAACCGCCCTCGGGGCGGTTGCGTCAAATAAGGAGAATATATGAAAGAAGTCATTTTGACCCAGGAAGGTCTTGAGGAACTGAAGCAACGCCTCGATTATCTCATCGTTTATTTGCGCGAGGACGTTGCGAAAAAGCTGCAGCACGCCAGAGAGCTCGGCGACTTGAGCGAAAACGCGGAATACGACGCCGCCAAGCAGGAGGAGAGTCAGGTCGCTCAAGAGATAAAAGAGCTTGAGGAGAGAATAAAGAATGCCAAAATCATCGAGAAAAGCGGCACGAACAAGGTGTCAATCGGGCACGTGGTCACAGTGGAATATCTTGGAGAGATCGACGACGACGAGGACCCCGTCATGAACGTCCAGATCGTAGGCGAGACGGAGGCGGATTTCGCAAAAGGCAAGATTAGCAACGAATCCCCCCTCGGCAGAGTGCTTATCGGCAAAAAAGGCGGAGATATCGCGGTGTTTGCAAACGTCCACGGCGGCGAGGAGAAATATAAGGTCATTTCCATCAAATGATCCGCACGTATACATAAACCGTCTTTTACCGATTTGCTTCGGCGGAGGCGGTTTGACGATTTTATACGGATTGCGCCCGTTTTGCGCAAATTTGTCATATGAGCGAAGAAAGAGTAAACGCGCCCGAAGCTTCCGTCGAGGTCGACGAGAACGAGGTGCGCAGAGTCAGAATAGAAAAGCTTGCCGAGTTGGCCGATAAGGGGCAAAATCCTTTTGAGCTGACCTCCTTTGACAGGAACGCCACGGCTGGAGAGATACTGTCCGATTTTGATGCGTTCGAGGGTAAGGACGTGAGCATTGCGGGCAGACTTGTGTCAAAACGCATCATGGGCAAGGCGAGCTTCGGACATATCCTCGATACGGACGGCAGGATGCAGGGATACTTCAGCCGCGACGATATGGGCGTTGACGAGTATCAGGCGTTCAAAAAATGGGACGTAGGCGATATCGTCGGCATTTCGGGGCGCGTGTTCAGGACAAGAACGGGCGAGATTTCCGTCCACGTGAGCAAGGCGACGTTGCTTGCAAAATCGCTTTTGCCGCTGCCGGAGAAGTATCACGGCTTGCGCGACACCGAGCTTCGCTACCGTCAGAGATACGTCGACCTTATAGCCAATCCCGAGGTCAAGGACGTTTTCGTCAAAAGAAGCAGGATAATTTCCACAATCCGCCGCGTGCTTGACGGCAAGGGCTTCGTCGAGGTGGAAACGCCCATCCTCAACACTCTTGCGGGCGGCGCGAACGCGCGTCCGTTTGTGACTCACCACAATACGCTGGATATAGATATGTACCTGCGCATCGCGACGGAGCTGCACCTCAAACGCTGTATCGTAGGCGGCTTCGACAAGGTGTACGAGATCGGCAGGCAATTCCGCAACGAGGGCATGGATACGAGACATAATCCCGAGTTTACGACTATTGAGTTTTATCAGGCGTACGCGGATTACAAGGATATGATGGACGTCACCGAGGAGCTGTATACGGCGGCGGCAATGAACGTGTGCGGCACGCTCGAGATAGAGTATCAGGGACAAAAGCTCAACCTGCAGTCTCCCTGGGAGCGTTTGACGATGGTGGAGGCGGTCAAAAAATATACCGGCTTGGATTTTGACGTCGAACCGCTTGCGGCGCTTATCGAAAAGGCAAACGGCATGGGCCTGAAGCTCGGAGCGGACGCGTCTTGGGGGACCGCGCTTTACGAAGTGTTTGACAACTTCGTCGAAAGCAAGCTGACGGGACCAGTGTTTATATTGGACTATCCCGTCGAGGTCAGTCCGCTTGCGAAGCGCAAGCCCTCCGACCCGCGTTTGACGGAACGGTTTGAATTCTTTATTTGCGCAAGCGAGGGCGGCAACGCCTTCAGCGAGCTCAACGACCCGATAGACCAGCGGTCGCGTTTCGAGCAACAGATGCTCGCAAAGGCAAAGGGAGACGAGGAAGCGCAGCCCTATGACGAGGATTTTTGCAATGCGCTCGAATACGGCATGCCTCCTACAGGCGGCGTAGGCATAGGGATAGACAGAATGGTCATGGTGCTGACCAACAGCGCATCCATAAGAGACGTGCTGCTGTTCCCGACTATGCGACCTTTGAAATAAACAAATAAAATCCCGTCGCATGGACGGGATTTTTTATTTAAACATTTATTGTTTTATAAGCGGCAGAGTGATTTCAAATTGCGATCGGCAGCCTTCAATATCGCTGTCGTTGAGCGTTATCGTGCCTCCGTGGGCGGTTATTATTTTTTGACAAACCGCCAGCCCCAATCCGGAGCCCTGCTTATTGCGCGACTGCTCTCCCACCACAAACGGAGCGAATATATCCTCGCGCATGTTTTCGGCAATACCCGCGCCCGTATCCGCCAATACTATTTTTGCGTCGTCGTTTTCCTTGCGCACCGTCACGAAAAGAGTGGAGCCTTGCGGAGTGTATTTGAAAAAATTGTCCGTTATATTGTCGATTACGCGTTTAAGCTGACGAGCATCGACCCTGCTTATCAGTCTTTCTTCCGCTATTTCCGCCTCTAGGTAGCAACCGCGAATTTCAAATTCGTCGTATCGGCTTGCAAGATAAGTGCGAGTGAGCTCTGCTACGTCCTCGTCGTTTACGTTGAGCTTGAAATCGGGATGATCGAGCTTGCTGTATTCGTAAAACTCGTTTATGAGCTCGCCCATATTTTCTGATTTGGCGACAATGAGATTGAGATATTTTTGTTTATCCTCTTCGCTGACTAGATTATCCCTTATCGCCTTTGAAAAACCTTGTATTATCGTGACAGGCGTCTTTAAATCGTGCGAGAGCCCCGCCAGCATGCGTTGCCTGTCCTCCTCCAATTTATTGCGTTGCTCTTCGGAGGCGTTGAGAAGTGTCGCCATCTCGTTGAAGCTGTCCACCAGCTGCTCGAATTCCTTCGAGCCGCTGTACAAAAGCTTCTCTTCGCGGTAGTCGTTTCTCGCAAACTCCGCCATTGCAGTGCTCAAGGTCTTGAGAGGGCGTTGCACGTGTTTGTTTATATATCTGATATACAGCACCAGCGATATCACAAGCAGGCATATTATGCCTATCACGACGATGATGACGAAAAGATAGGGCGTGACGCCCTCGTCGTTGTTGGTATCGTAGTATATGACGTAAAAGCCGTTCGATCTGCCGTCGGTAAAATAATATTTTTCTATGACTTTGCCGTCATGTGTGGAGTTGAACGTATATAAATCGAATTCCGATTGGGTAAATTGGCTTTTGTTGGCGAAATTGCTGTTGGAGCCGGAGTTGATGCGCAAATCGGAGTCGATCAACAGGTACTGTTCTACGGTTTCGCCGTTGTTGGTAAACGTGCGCAAAATCAGATGGTTGTATTCGCCGCTCGGCTGTTTGAAGCTTCGCGTCGTGATGACTTCGCCGGAGTCGAAGTTGAGGATACAGTCGAGCTCGGACAGGGTGAAGCTGCGCTCCGTGTTATCCGAAGAGTAAATGAAGTTCCCCTGCGAATCAACGACGCACATCCAGCCGTCGTCGCCGCATATGCGTTTGACGGGGATAGAGGAGTATTTGCCTCCTTCAAGCTGTTCTTTATAATTCGCGAAGGTGCGCACTCCCATGTCTATGATCCCTTTGTCAGTCGCCCACATAGCAAGCAAAAATATGAGAACGACCGCTATCGCGGTTATAAACATGAATGACACGAACGAGCGTATCAGCAGCGCAAGGAAGCTCCTGTTGTCAATGTGCACTGCGGGAGGAGTGTACTGCGGCTTTTTCGAGCGGTTTTTCTTGCGTTTTACGCGCTGCGCACCGCGCTTTTTTCCCTTTGCTTGCGTAGCGCCGTCTGCGTTATCCGCGCACGGAGAAGCCGCGCCGCCGCCGGCGTTTTCCGGGCCTTTTGTATTCAGCTCGCAATCGTCAAAGTCGTTCAATTTTATACCCCAGACCGCGCACGGTCTTTATGTAACGAGGATTTTTGGGGTCGTCCTCGAGCTTGTCTCTCAAGTTCGAGATATGCACCATCATAGTGTTGTCGTCCGTAGAATAATAATCCCCGTTGACCTCCTCGTAAATCTGCATCTTCGTGAATACGCGCCCCGGAGATTTCATGAGCATGACGAGGATCTTATATTCGGTGGCGGTCAGAGAGATCGGCTCGCCGTTTTTTTCGAGGGTTAACTGATGCGTGTCGAGGGTCAGATCTCCCACGACTATTTTGCTTTCATCGTTGACGTTGGGCGAGTTGACGTTTCCCAGATGATAAAATCTGCGCAGCTGCGCGTTTATACGCGCAGTGAGCTCCAGCGGATTGAAGGGCTTCACAAGATAGTCGTCAGCGCCGAGATTGAGTCCTAATATTTTGTCGCTGTCGAGATGCGCGGCGGAGAGTATCACTATGGGTATATTGCTTTTTGCGCGTATGCTTTTCGTCAGCTCGTAGCCGTTCATGCGCGGCATCATTATATCCACCAGAGCGAGGTCTATCTTGTCCTTTAAAAACACCTCGTAGGCCTCCTGACCGTCCTTTGCCCAATGGATGGTAAAATTGTCGTTTTCAAGATAAAGACAGATGAGCTTGACTATATCCTCATCGTCCTCCGCAAGCAGAATATCGAACTTCATCTTGCACCTCACTATCGTTTATTAGTATAATTATAGCATAGAGGCAGTGCTTTCTCAACGGCAATTTGCATGAAAACGGTATATTTAACGAAACGATCGCTCCGCTTTGTTGAAAATATTTTGATTTTGTGATAATATACGCTTATGAAAAAACGCGTCTTTTCGGCTACTGTCCAAGCAAAGCTCAACTTAAGACTGTCCATAACGGGGCGCAGAGGAAACCTGCATACCTTGGATATGTTGGTGTGTCCTTATGAAAAAATGCGCGACGTAGTGCTTTTTGTTCCCGACAAAAAAGCAGGCGAAATAAGCAAAGTGAAAATTTTCCCGCTGTTTTCCGGTTTCGACCGCAAAAGATTTTTGAAGTTTTATGTGCCGAAGGTAAATCTCATCTCGCAAAAATTGGGCGTAGGCGGACGTTTGTACGTTTTCAAGGGCGTTCCTTTGGGCGCGGGACTCGGCGGATCGTCGGCGAGTATCGTCGGCGCGCTTAAGGCGATGACGCGTTATGCAGAGCAAATCGGCAAATCCACGCGTTTAGATGATGAGTTTTTGCTATCATTGGGCAGCGACGTGCCATGTATGACGCGTGGGAAAGCGTGCCGCGTTCAAGGCGTGGGAGAAAAAGTGACGGAGGTAAGCTTCGCTTTGCCGTCGCAGGTCCGCGTGAAAATTGCCAAAGGCGGTTCAAGCAGCGAGGAGTGTTATAAGCTATTCGACGTAACGTGCGACGCGCGCACTACGGACGAAAGGGGCGCCTTGTTCAATGATCTTACCGCGCCTGCGGTAGCGTTGAATCCGCTTATCGGAGACTTGATCTCGCAGATGAAAGAGAAATACGAGCATGTCGTGATGAGCGGGAGCGGAAGCGCAGTCATCGGCATAAACAAAAAACGCTAGCTATAGCGAACGCGGTTTTTACAAAAACCGACAAAATCGCAAAAAAAATCTGACAGTTTTTTCACTTTTTGACATTTTTTGAAAAATGTATTTTGCAAATTTCCAATTTTTGCAAAATAATTGTACAATCTATTGTAAATGATACTTTATTTTGATACAATATATTAAACTATACTGTAATACAATAAGTCTTTAAGGCGGCAATTATTGCGGCACAAAAGATATTGACGGAGGCTTATGAAAAAAGTCAGAGACAGTTATGCCTGCTATTTGTTTCACGAGGGGACAAACTATCAGGCATACAAGATGTTCGCTCCGACGAAGGGCGTAGAGAACTGCGCGGACGGATGGTATTTTTCCGTATGGGCGCCCAACGCCAAGGCTGTTTCCGTGGTGGGCGACTTCAATAATTGGAACGCCGCCTCCACGCCGATGAATCCGTCGGACGACGGTATCTGGAACGTGTTCGTGCCGGGCTTGAAGCAATACGACAATTATAAATATGCGGTGACCGACAAATACGGCAAGACCGTTTTCAAGTGCGACCCGTACGGCCTCCACTTCGAGACCGCGCCCGCGAACGCATCCAAGCTTTACGATATTTCGGGATACCGCTGGAAGGATAAAAAATGGATGACGGACAGGGAAAATTACAACCCCTACGGCAGCCCCATGAATATCTATGAAATGCACTTCGGCAGCTGGCGCAGATACGACGACGGCAACGTAATAAATTATAAGGCGCTGGCGGACGAGATTATCCCTTACGTCAAGAAGATGGGTTATACCCACATCGAGATAATGCCTCTCACGGAGTATCCCTTCGAGGGCAGCTGGGGATATCAGGTGACGGGTATGTTCGCGCCTACCTCGCGCTACGGCACGCCCAAGGATCTGATGGAGTTTATCGACCGCTGTCATCGCGCCGGCATCGGAGTCATCCTCGATTGGGTGCTCGCGCATTTCCCGAGGGACGAGCACGGCTTGAGCAATTTTGACGGCACTCCTCTTTACGAATACGCAGACCCGCGCAAGGGCGAGCACAAGGAGTGGGGCACGAAAGTGTACGATTTCGGCAAAAACGAGGTGAAATCCTTCCTCATATCCGCGGCCATGTTCTGGTTTGACGTTTATCACGTGGACGGCATTCGTTGCGACGCGGTTGCGAGCATGCTCTATCTCGACTACGGCAGGAAGGACGGCGAGTGGGCGCCCAACCAATACGGCGGCAATTACAATCTGGAAGCGAGGGACTTCCTGCGGCAGATGAACACGGCGATACTGTCCAAATATCACGGCGCTTTGACGATAGCGGAGGAGTCCACGGCATATCCCATGATAACCAAGCCCGCGTACGACGGCGGTCTGGGCTTCAATTTCAAATGGAATATGGGATGGATGAACGACAGCCTGCATTATATCTCTCTCGATCCGTTCTTCAGAAAGGACAATCACAACGATCTGACCTTCGCCATCACGTATGCGTACAGCGAAAATTATATATTGCCGATATCTCACGACGAGGTCGTGCACGGCAAGTGCAGCATGATAAACAAGATCCCCGGCGACTACGATCAGAAGTTTGAGGATCTGAAGGCTTTTTACGGGTTTATGATAGGACATCCCGGCAAAAAGCTCAATTTCATGGGCAACGAGTTCGCGCAGTTTATAGAATGGAATTACGCGCAGGCGCTGGATTGGTTTTTGCTCAACTATCCGCGTCACCGCGCTTTTCAGAAATTCATCAAGGATCTGAACGCTTTTTATCTTGAAAATAAAGCGCTTTGGCAGCTCGATTGCAGCTATGACGGCTTCAAATGGATCGTAGTGGATGACAACTCGCAAAATATTATTTCGTTTATACGCCGCGCCGCGGACGGAGAATACGTCGTGTGCATTATCAATTTTTCGCCTGTGGAGAGGCTTAAATACGTCATGGGCGTGCCCGAAGGCGCGACTTATAAGGCGGAGCTGTTTTCCGCTCTCAAAAAATACGGCGGAGACGAGGAGAGACGTCCCAGCTTCCGCGCGACGGCAAAGCCTTCGCACGGATATCCGTATTCCATCAAAGTAAATATACCGAAAAACTCGGTCATGTTTTTGAAACCCGAATATAAGGAGGATAAATAATGGGCAAAAATTCTAAAAAGGAATGCATCGCCATGCTGCTTGCGGGCGGACAGGGCACGCGTCTGGGCGTGCTCACCGCGAACGTGGCAAAGCCTGCCGTTCCGTTTGGCGCGAAATACCGCATCATAGATTTCCCGCTGTCCAACAGCATAAACAGCGGCATAGACACGATCGGGGTGCTGACGCAATACAGACCCTTCGAGCTGCACCAATACATCGGCAACGGACAGCCCTGGGATCTGGACAGATTGAGCGGAGGCATATACGTTTTGCCTCCTTATATGGGCGCAAAATCCGGCGAATGGTATAAGGGCACCGCAAACGCAATATATCAGAACATAGACTTTATCGATAACTATGACCCCGATTATGTCGTGATTTTGAGCGGAGACCATATTTACAAGATGGATTATCACGATATGCTCAAGGACCACAAAAAGAATAATGCGGACTGCACGATCGCAGTGCGCGACGTGCCTATCGAGGAAGCGAGCCGCTTCGGTATACTCAACCTCAAAAAGAATTCCCGTCAGATCGAGGAATTTGAAGAAAAGCCCAAGCAGCCGAGAAGCACAAAGGCTTCGATGGGCATCTACATCTTCACCTGGGCGAAGCTCCGCCAATATCTCGTCGACGATGAAAACGATAAAAACAGCGAAAACGATTTCGGCAAAAACATCATTCCCAAGATGCTTGACGACAATCAGAGGATGTTCGCCTATCAGTTTGAGGGATATTGGAAGGACGTCGGCACGATTTCGTCGCTGTGGGAAGCAAATATGGACGTGTTGAACGGCATAGAGCTCAATCTCGACGACGACAAATGGAAGATCTACGCGCGCAACAACGCGGAGCCGCCGCAGTTCGTCACGCCTACGGGCAAGGTCACCAACTGCCTTGTGTCCGAGGGTACCGTCGTGAAGGGCACCGCCAAGGACAGCATAATTTCTCACTCCGTCACGATAGGAGAAGGCGCGTACGTCGAGTCGTCGATAATAATGCCCGGCGCGGTGATAGAGGACGGCGCCGACGTTAGATATTCGATAATCGGCTGGGACGCGGTCGTAGGCAAAAACGCCATGGTCGGCGAGACTCTTGACGAGTGCAGACCCGGCGAGTGGAAAATAAGCGTTATCGGTCCCGGCTATCAACTGCCCGCGGACAGCGTGGTCGGCGCGAGCGAAATGCTGGGATAAGGAGGGATAAATATGAAAAACCATACAATGAGCGTACTTTTTGCATCCGACGCGGAAAGCCATCTCAATGATTTGACCATACATCGCACGACGGCGTCATTGCCGTTCGGCGGGAGATACCGCCTTATCGATTTTGCGCTCTCCAATCTCGTGAGCGCAAACATCACCACGATAGGCATCATCACGCGCAACAACTATAACTCGCTCATGGACCATATCCGCATGGGGCGCGATTGGGATCTGAACAGGAAGAACAGCGGCATAACGGTGTTCCCGCCCTTTGTGTTCAACAGCGCGCACGACGTATATAAGGGCAAGATAGAGGCGCTTTATACCCTGCGCGGCTTCATGATGAGCAACAATGAGGAATACGTCGTTATCGCAAATACCAACATCGCGTTTAACATAGACTTTGAAGAGGTGGAGAAATTTCACATCGACAAGGGCGCGGATATCACGGTGCTGACTTATAATACCGACGACACAAATCCCCGCAAGATAATCATTTCCGCGGACAAAAACAATCGCATCACCGATATGCGCTATCCAGTTGCAAGCGACGCGGGCAAGCAAAGGTGCAACCTCAATATCTATTTCATCAAAAAGGATCTGCTTATCTCGTTGGTGGACAACGCGTATGCGCACGGCGCGTACGATTTTGAGAAGGATATTCTTCAAAAGAAGCTCGACGAGCTCTATATAATGAATTATGAGGTGAAGGATTACGTTGCGGTGATAGACCGTATACCCACGTATTTCAAGCGCAGTATGGAGCTTCTTGATCCAGCCGTAAGAGATGAACTCTTTTACAAGCATTCCACGATCCTCACCAAGGTCAAGGACAGCGTTCCCGCGAAGTATAAAGAGGGCGCAAACGTCAAAAACTCGATAATCGCGGACGGCTGCGTCATTGACGGCACCGTTGAAAACTCAATTCTTTTCAGAAGCGTAAAAGTGGGCAAGGGCGCGGTCATAAAGAATTCGATCATCATGGAGGACTCCATCATCATGGACGGAGCGTCGCTCGATTATACGATAACGGACAAGGACGTCATAATTCAGTCCGGCAGGACCTTGAGCGGTTATGAAAGCTATCCCATGGTGGTCGTCAAAGGGAAAGTAATTTAAAAATTGCGCCAGACGCCGCCCGCGCCGATGCGCGTACGCTCGTTTGCAAAACGGGAA
>CANDBZ010000045.1 GCA_947383095.1 uncultured Clostridia bacterium
CCCTCCGATACAAACATCTCGTCATGACCGGAAGGCCCGAATAAAGCTTTGTAATTGTCCTTATTTATCATTATTTTCTCCTTGCAAAATACTTCTGATTTGTCTCTCGTCCTGCGAAAGCTGTTGCTTTAACGCGGCGGCGGAGTCGAATTTTCGAGTCCCGCGCGTGCGCGCAAAAAATGATAGCTTTACGCGCTTGCCGTATAGATCTCCGTGGAAATCGAATATAAACGTCTCTACAGTGCGCGCAGTTATATCGAAGGTCGGTTTGGCGCCGACGTTTGTCATCGAATCGAAGCATTGACCGTCTATCAAGATTTTCGTAGCGTAAATCCCGTCCGCAAGCGGTAGTTTATCGCATGAAACGCATACGTTTGCGGTGGGAAATCCCAACGCTGTGCCGACGCGACGCGCATGTTCGATTTCTCCGATCATAAAATATGGTTGCGACAGCAATGCGTTAAGCTTTTCGATATCCCCCGCCTTGACCAAGGCTTTGAGATTGCTTGTGGAAATCTTTCCCGACGTTTCCATTTCAAAAGGCACGACGATAACGTCGATACCGAGCGCGGCACAGTAGTCGCGAAGAAGCGCAACGTTTCCCGCCGCTCCTTTGCCAAAGGTATAATCGCCGCCGACCGTAATCGCTTTTATGTTGTAGCTAGATGTCAACGCGTCTAAAAATTCCATAGGAGTTTTTGACGCAAAATCAAGTGAAAACGGAGTAAACAGCAGATTTTTCAGTCCGATACTCTCAAGCGCGTCCGCGCGCTCCTCCAGCGTGTATATCTGCTTTTCTCCGCCCAACAAACATGAAGGATCGTTTTCAAAGGTTAGCAAAGCGCTCTCCGCCCCTATACGTTTGGCTGTGTCGCAATCAGCTTTGACAAGCGACGCATGTCCTCTGTGTATACAGTCGAAAAAACCCAATGCGACAACCATCGGTTTGTCTGAATTCTCTGTTGGAAACCTCAACAATCTCATAGTCTCGTCTTTATACGCAGCAACCCGTCCTTGACTTCGCCGATCCCCGCAATCTCGCCGTCTACGTATACGAGCGGATGCGCGTTTACTTCCCTTCCTGCCTCGATTTTAACGCCGTTTAACGCTTTTTGAGCCTCGACGCCTTGCAATTCTATTTTTCCGAAATCCTTTAGCGGGCCGTCAATGCCGACAACGTACTCGAGCGGATTTTGTTGAAATTGTTCGATAGTCACTGCGTCTTCTATGGCAAAGCCGCCGACTTGAGTCCGGCACAAGTATGTCATATAGGCAAAGGTACCCAATCTTTCCGCCAAATCTCTGGCGATAGCCCTTATATATGTGCCGCTTCCGCAGCGAATTTCAAAGGCGTATTCATTTTCTTCGAGCTCGCGTCCTATCGTCGCGTCATCCAACATCTTTATTGATTGGACATAAACCTTTTTCGGTTTTAATTCGACAACGCCGCCGCTGCGCGCTATGTAATAAGCGCGCTGACCGTTGACGCATTTGGCAGAATACAGCGGAGGTATTTGAGAAATTTCCCCGATAAACTCCGGCAAAACCCCGATGATTTCCTGCTTTGAAATCGATTTATCGGAGGTTTGCGTTATCCTGCCGCCTCGGTCCAACGTATCGGTTGACATTCCGAACTTAAATACCGCTACATATGTTTTTATTTTATCCTGCATATAGTCGAAGAGCTTCGTCGCTTTTCCTACGGCAACAGGCAAAACGCCCGTCGCCAAAGGATCGAGAGTGCCCAAATGCCCGACCTTTTGCTTTTCACCGCAGGCTTTACGCAATATTCCTCTGACTATGACGACGACGTCGTTTGACGTCATATCGTTTTCTTTAAAGATGTTGACAAATCCTCTCATCCACGCGTTGCTCCGACAACATTTCTAAAAAATTAGTCTTTTTAGAAAACATGGCGCGATATAGCGCCGCATTTTCGTCTAAATTCTGTCATTTGCAAATTTTACTATTTTCTCTATTATATCTTCCAAAAATCCGTTTATTCTGCACCCCGCAGCGCGCATGTGACCTCCGCCCCCCATCATCATCGCTATTTCGGAAGCGTCCACGCCCTCTTTCGTACGTATGCTCAACTTATAATTGTGCTTCGTCACCTCCGCCAATGCATAAGCGACCTTAACTTCTCTGATGTCGATCAATTCGGAAACCATGCCTTCCGTATACGAATTATCCGTATGAGTGGCCTCAAAGTCATCCTTTGTGAAAACTATGACTGCAACCATATTGTCGCAGAAAAATCTTGTCTTATCGAAAACCCGCCTTTTGAGATGGAATTTTGCAAGGTCGCAGCTTCTGAAAACGTCGTATATCACTTCCGATCCGTCAAAGCCGTATTCCAAAAGCTCGCATGCGACTGCGTGCGTAGAGCTTTTTACGCTTGAAAACGCAAAACATCCGCTATCCGTCACGATACCCGCAAATATGAGCTTTGCAACGTCTTTATCCACGGCCTTCATCTGTTTTAAAAGCTTATAAACGATTTCGGCGCAAGCGGCGGCGTTTGCTTCCACAAGGCAAGTTTCCGCAAAACGGGCAAAGCTTGCATGATGGTCTATGGCGATCTGTTTTTTTGAGGACAAAAATGATTTCATGCATTGCCCCAAGCGGTCAATGCTCGCGCAATCTACGCTAATTGCCAGCTCGTGAACGCCCTTTTGCGGAAAAGTGATCTCGTCGCTGCCGCACAGACATTTGTATTTTTGCGGCACCTCGCAATCGCAATACATACTCACGCTTTTCCCAAGGTTTTTGAGCGCGCGTCCCATCGCAAGCAAGCATGAAAGCGCGTCCCCGTCCGGATTTGTGTGACAGTAGACGGCGACGTCCTTCGCTTTGGTGATTGCTTTGATGATTTGAGCGTATCTGTCGTCCATGGCAAGCGGTTTCGTTAATTCTCTTCGCGAGGAGCTTCGCGCTTTATTTGCGCAAGCAGTTCCTCGATCTTCGCGCTATGAGACATTGTTTCGTCAAGCACGAAATTCAGCTCCGGCAGCAGCCGTATCTGCATGGCGTCCTTAAGTCTGTTTCTTATGAAAGTCGACGCGCGACATACGGTATAGTATGCCTCCGTAGCGGCTTCCGGATCGGAGGTATATACGGATAAATAAACCTTTGCATACTTCAAATCAGGCGTAGTATGCACCTTTGTCACGCCGATTATAGCGTCGCCGAGTCTGGGATCCTTTATATCCTCGGCAATGATTTTGGAGATTTGGCGCGTCAATTCGGCATTGACGCGCTCTATTTTAATCTTCATTTTGTTGCTCCATGACAAACGCTTCGATTATATCGCCCTCTTTGAGGTCCTGATAATTGGTCAGCGTTATGCCGCATTCATAGCCTCTCGCCATTTCCTTGACGTCGTCCTTTTCATGGCGCAAGGACGCAATCTCGCCCGTATACTCGACTTTGCCGTCGCGTACGAGCCTTGCTTTGGCGTTTCGCGCGACCTTGCCGTCGACGACGTAACAGCCCGCGATAGTGCCGACGCCTTTGATTTTGTATACTCTGCGTATCTCCGCGCTGCCGAGCACGACTTCCTCGAATTTAGGCGCAAGCATACCTTTGACCGCCTTTTCGATATCTTCGATCGCATTGTATATGATATCGTAAAAGCGTATATCGATTTTCTTTTGCGACGCAAGCAGCTTTGCGTTTGTATCCGGCCGCACGTTGAAGCCGATTATTATCGCTCCCGCGGTTTCCGCAAGCAAAACGTCGCTTTCCTTTATGCCTCCGACCGCGCTGTGGATGATATCGATGGTGACCTCGTCGTTGCCGAGCTTGGCAAGCGACTGTTTAACCGCCTCCACGGAGCCCTGCACGTCGGCTTTGATGATAAGCTTGACGGATTTGAGCTCGCCCTTTGAAATCTTATCGAACAGATCGTTGAGAGACAGCGCGTTGCTCTGCGCTTGAGCCGCGGCGAGCTTGAGTTTACGCTCCTCCGCAAGCTCTTTTGCAAATCTTTCTTCAGCAACGACGTCCATGCGGTCGCCCGCCTCCGGCACGTCGTTCCAGCCCGTGACCGAAACGGGAGTGGACGGTCCTGCGGATTTCACTTTTCTGCCCTTGTCGTCTATCATGACGCGGATCTTGCCCGTGCTTGTGCCTGCGACAACGTTGTCTCCGACATGCAAAGTACCCGTCTGCACGAGAATAGTGGCGATTTTGCCCAAGCCCTTATCAAGCTTCGCTTCGATGATCGTGCCTCTGGCGTTTCTATGCGGATTTGCGCGAAGCTCCTCAACCTCGGCTCTGACGAGGATTTGTTCGAGCAGATCCTCCACGCCCTCGCCCGTCTTTGCGGACACCTTGACAACGGGCGTTTCGCCGCCCCATTCCTCCGGAGTCACGCCGTGCTCCGCGAGCTGTCCGAGCACTTTGTCGGGATTTGCGCCCGCTTTGTCTATTTTGTTTAGCGCGACTATAATAGGCACTTCCGCTTGCTTGGCGTGGCTTATCGCCTCTATCGTTTGAGGCATGATGCCGTCGTCGGCGGCGACTACAAGCACCGCGATATCCGTCACCTGCGCGCCTCTTGCGCGCATAGACGTAAACGCTTCGTGTCCCGGCGTATCGAGGAATGTGATTTGATTGCCGTTGAGCTTTATCGTATAAGCGCCGATGTGCTGCGTTATGCCGCCCGCTTCGCCCTTTGTGACCTGCGTTTTTCTGATATAGTCGAGCAAGGACGTTTTGCCGTGGTCGACGTGTCCCATTATCGTGATGATAGGCGGTCTCGGCTCGAGGTTGTCAAGCTCTTCGACGTCGTCGAACTCGAGCTGCGCGGTGAGCGTATCCTCAAGCGTCACGTCGGGTTTAAATTCGAGCTCGATGCCAAACTCCTCCGCAACAAGCTGCGCAGTGGCGAAATCGATGCTGTCGTTTATCGTTTTCATGATGCCGAGCACGAACAGCGTTTTGACGATCTCCGCCGCGGATTTTCCGATTTTTTCGCTCAACGTCTTTATGGAAACAGGGTCCGTAGTTATGATAGCGTTTTCGATCACGATGGTAGCGCTGTTGCCGCCCTTGCGATTTCTATTTAGTTTATAGTTGCGCACGACCATTTCGCCGTCTTCGTCGTATGATATCCTGTCGTCGACGATATAGCCCTTTTTGAGAAGGGCGCGCTTGTTCATCGTGCGGTCGTCGAACTTATTGGAGCCCGCGTTGCCGTTGGGCTTGCCGCCCTTGCCCTTCTGCGTATTGGATTTGGGCGGGAAGGCTTGAGGAGCCGGCATACGAGTAACGCCCGCGCCGCCTGCGCGATATCCTCCCGTCTGTCCCTGCTGTTGAGGTCGGCCTCTTTGCATACCGCCGTTTTGCGGTCTGCCGCCTCTGGGCTGCTGATATCCGCTCTGACCGAAAACCCTCGTCTGCACCTTGGGCTTGGCAACGGGGGTCGGCGGCACGTAAACGCGGCGCACGTCGCCGTTCTCGGAAATAACCACCTGCTCGTACGGAGTTTTCGGCTCGATGACCTTTGCCGCGGGAGCGGGCTTCTTTTCCTGCTTCTGCTCCTTCTGCTCCTGCTTTTCGGGCACGACCTCGACGGGTTTAGCCTCCTCGGCAACGGGCTTCGTCTCCGCCGGAGCATTCGACGGCTGTTTGACCTCTGCGGGCTTTTCCTCGACAGGCTCTTTAGCCTGTTCCTTCACAGGCTGCGGCTCTTGCTGTTCGAGCTGTCGCGTTTCCGCCTCCTCGAGCTTGATCCTTTCTTCCTCCGCCTTAAGCGCAAGCGCGTCGCGCTTGGACTTGATCGTGGCGATGAGAACGGACGCTCTGGACTTTTCGCGGGAAATTTCGGAGCACAGACTGCCGAGCTTGGCGGTCTTATAATCCTTTAGATTTTTTACAAAATCGCTGGTTGCATCTTTTTTGTTTTCAGGCATATTCACCTCAATAACTGTATAATAGCTTTGGCAAGTCCGTCGTTTGTGACGGCGATGGCGTTGACGTTTTCTCTGTGCACCGCCTGCCGCAGCTTCACTCCCGTAAAAACGGGACAATGATTTGTAGTTTTGTTCACGAGCCTGTCGGTATACTTTTCGGTCGCTTCGCAGTCGATAAGGACGACTTTTGCAAGCTTTATACGCTCCGTAATGATGTCCTCTCCGTATAGCACGGCGTTTGCGCGCATCGCAAGCCCGACATATGAAGAAAACTTATCTTTCACCGAGTTCGTCATAGACCTCCTGCGCTACGCTTGTCTTAAACGCCGCGTTCAACAGTTTGCGCTTGACAAGCTTTCCGATACAGGCTTCGCTGTCGTGCACCCACACTCCGCGGCCGTCCGCCTTTTTGGATAAGTCGAGAGTTATATCTCCGTCCGGAGTCCTCACAAAGCGCAACAGCTCCGTCTTTGGCGCATGCTCGTGGCACGCGCAGCATCTGCGAATGTCCTTGGCGTTACTCGACATCGTGCGCGTCCTGTGCCGCTTCGGAGGCTTCTGCCAAGGTCGAGTACGGTTTTACGTCTATCTTCCAGCCCGTAAGCTTTGCGGCGAGACGCGCGTTTTGACCGTTTCTTCCTATGGCGAGGCTCAACTTTTCGTCGGGCACAATGACCTTCGCGTGCTTTTCCTCCTCGTTTATGGAAACGAGCAGCACCTGCGCGGGACTCAATGCGCGCGCGATATATTCGATCGAATCGTCGCAATATTCGACTACGTCGATCTTTTCGTAGCCGCCGAGCTCCGCGATCACGGCGTTGACTCTCACGCCCTTATTGCCTATGCAGGAGCCGACCGCGTCCACGTTGGGATCCTCGCTCTTGACCGATATCTTTGTGCGGAAGCCCGCTTCGCGGACGATATTGACGATCTTGACAAGCCCCGCCTTTATCTCGGGGACCTCCATCTCGAACAGACGACGGACGAAGCCCGCGGAGCTTCTTGAGACGATGACCTGCGCGCCTCCGCGCAAGGACTCGCGGATCTTCTTGATATACACCTTGATAACGTCGTTGACGTTGTAGTTCTCGTTAGGCATCTGGTCGGATTGCATCATGACGCCTTCCATCTGCGTGCCGGTGATCTCGACATAAACGGTGTTCGCCTCTTTACGTCTGACGATCGCGCTCAAGATCTCGCCCTGACGGTTGCTCATTTCGTTGAGAACCATATCCTTTTTGATATCGTTGATGCGCTGCAATATGACCTGCTTCGCAGTCTGCGCCGCTATGCGCGAAAAATCCTTGGGAGTGATGTCCTCGATCACAACGTCGCCTACCTTATATTTGGGGTTGATATACTGCGCGTCCTCGAGGCTTATCTGCGAATCCTCGTCCTCGACCTCGTCGACTACCAGCTTATGCGCGTAAACCCTGTACGTCAATTTTTCTTCGTTGATACGCACGGAAATCTGACTTGAAAAACCGAATTCCTTTTTATACGCGGATACAAGACCCGCTTCGATGGATTCTATCATAGAATCCTTTGGTATCCTGTACTCTCTTTCCAATTCATCCAGCGCCTGGAAGAACTCTTTATTCATCATTGCTGCACCCTCCTAAAACCTAACGTACGGCTGTACCTTGGTCAAATTGTTTCTTGATATTGTTATATTTTTTTGATCCTTTTGCAAAGTGACGGTATCTTTGTCAAATGCGGTAAGGATCCCGTGGATTTTCTTTTTATCTGCGGTAAAACATTCTATATCGCTGTCAAGCGCGCGTCTGAAATCGTCGTCGACTTCTATCCTCCTGTCCAGCCCCAAGGACGATACGTTTAACATATACGGCTGTAAGAACATGTCGTCGAACTCGTCGAGCTTTGCGGACGCCACGTTGTGCACCGCCTCGCAATCGGCAAGAGTTACGCCCGATCTCTTCCAGATAAGCAACTCCACGACAGCGGAGCCGTATTGCTTAAAATAACGCAACTCGACAAGCTCCACGTCTTCAAAACTACCCGCGACCGCCTCGCGAATAGCGGCGTTTACGGTTTGCATGTCGGCTTCGCTTATGAAAGAAACGGCGTTTGACATCGACTTATCCCCTCTCAAAACAAAGAGTGAGCGCAGGCTCACTCAAGTAGGTTTTACTATCGTAAATAAAATATATCATATTATTTATCCCTTTGCAAGCAAATATTAGAATAAATTTCAAAAATTTACCTTTCACATTCTCTTTGCGATCTCCTTCAGGACTCCCCATGTCGCATAAACGTCGCTGTCCGCCTGATGGGCGTTGGAATGCTCTATTTTCAGGGTTTTGCTCAACGTGGTGAGCTTATGATTGCTCATCTCCGTGAGATACTTTCGCGATAAAACCAACGTATCCAACAGCTCGTTTTCGAAGCGATAGCCCATAGCCTGCGAAATACGGTTGACGATGGGATAATCATAGCCGCACAGATTGTGCCCCACAAGCGTCGCGCCTTGACAGAATTTATAAAAATCGGGAATGACCTCTTCTATCTTCGGCGCGTTTGCAACGTCGTCGTCGGTTATGCCTGTCAGCTCGGTGATCTCGGCGGGAATTGCGACGGGCGGTTTGACGAAGGTGTTGAAGGTCTGCTTTTCCACTCCGTCCACTACCTTCAACGCGGCAAGCTGTATTATGTGCGCGAGCTCGGGAAACTTATCCGTTGTCTCAAGGTCGAATATAACAAACGTTTTGCCTTTAAAATAGTCGTTTACCTCGTCGCCGTCCGCGTCGATGAAGCTCTGCTGCCTTATGGAGACGCAGTTTTGTGGATAAACGCAGGTATAATTATCAGGTACAGGCTTTGCGGAAAATCTGTTTATGCTGTCAAAATCTATTTCGCACTCGAATATAGCCGAGGCCGTGAGAGACAGCGCGTCCTTAAACTTCGACACGCTTCCGGAGCATATCACCTGCTTATGCTCTTCCAGATTGCCGAGCAGAGTTTCCGCGTCCTCCGGTCTCGGGAAGCAAGTCACTTCGATTTTTCCCGTGGTGTCGTCCAAAATAAACTTAATAAGCGGCAAAAGCTCCGGTCCTGTCTTTGGGTCGTCCGGATTGAATTTTTTGTTTCTGTAGCCTCTTTGCGAAACGTTGCTTATCTTGCCGCAAAGCACGCAGCTGCCGCTTTCCGTTTTTACGTCGTCAATATAATTGGGCATATTGGTTATGCCGGCTATCTTCCCTTTTGCAAACAGCTTATCGCCCGTCTGCACGCTGACAAGGCGCAAATCCGCCGACCCGAGCGCGGAAGCGGTGTTTATCTCTATGCCGTTTTCCAATTCGTCCCCGTCGTCCGCAGCCGATTCCTCCGCCGTCAATTCTACGCTTTGATTGAAGCTTCGCTCGAGAAAATCAATAAGCTGCGCGGAAAGATCGCCCGCCGCAAGCATTTTATACATAGCCGAAGGCGCTTTTATTTTGACGGAGATCGCCTCATTATCCACCGTTATAACAAGATTTTCATCCTTTATACTGCGAAATAACAGTTGATTGTTGCCGTTTAAAAACTCCATAAGCTTATTTTTAACGACGAAAGCGTCCGCATATGTACGGATATATTGCGCCTTAACGGTAATGTCGGGAAAAATGGTTTTCAGCGCGTTCATAACCTCGGCTTTTTTATCTTCGCCGAAATTCTGTATATCGAGCGCGGATATCAAAAAGCGTACGATGAGCGTAGACGTCTTTTTTTCAAAGGTCGCCCCGTTGAGCTTCAGCATGGAAAATCTGCCGTCCGTTATCCTTGTAAATTCCTCAAAAAATTTGGTGTCCATGACTTCCTCTTTTGGTATATAAATCTCAAATTCTGTCGCGAGTTTTCTTATTTAACTTCATTTTTATAATACTCTTGAATTTTAGCGCGCAACAATTTTTCAAACGTCGGCATCAACTGCGCGTTTTCAACCGTGCAATAAGGCTTGCCGTTCAGCATGACGACGGATTTTTCTTTGCCGCCCGCAATGCCTATATCGCTGTTTTCTCCCTCTCCTATACCGTTGAGAGGACACCCGAGCACGGATATCTTTATAGGGGCGTTTATGCCGGCGGTAAGCTCTTCTATCCGTTCCGCCAAGCCGGATACGTCGATTTCGGTACGGGAGCAAGTGGGACACGCTACTACCTCGACCGCGTCTTTGCGAATTCCCAGCGTCTGCAATATCTTTTTGCCCGCAAGGACTTCTTCCTTAACGTCCGCGGACAGCGACACTCTTATCGTATCGCCTATACCCTCCGAAAGCAAAGTTCCTATACCTATTGCAGATTTTATAAGTCCCGTGCGAAGCGTCCCCGCCTCCGTGACTCCGATATGCAAAGGATAATCGCATGCGGCGGCAAGCATTCTGTTTGCCGCGATATTTACCTGCGTATCGCTCGCTTTGATCGCGATCACGATATCTCGCATACCTTGACTTTCAAATGCGTTCGCACATTCCAGCGCGCTCTCGCAAAGCGCGCGCGCTTCGTCCATACCCTTGTATTTTGGGTCGAGCGATCCTCCGTTCACACCTACGCGCACGGGCACGTTTAAGTCGATAAGTCTTGCCGCCAACGACTTTATTTCGCCGAAATCGCGCATATTGCCGGGGTTCATCCTTATCTTTTTGGCGCCGTTGTCGAGCGCTGAATGCGCAAGCTTATAGCTGTAATGGACGTCGGCTATGAGAGGCAGCCCCGTACGCGCCGCTATTTCGCCGAAAGCCGCGCAGGACTGTTCGTCAGGCACGGCAATGCGAATGAGGTCGCACCCGACGGCGCGCAGCTCTTCTATCTGCTTTATGCATTTCTCTACGTCTACGGTCTTGGCGTTGAGCATGGATTGCACGGTTATCGGCGCGTCGCCGCCTATTTTAACGTCGCCTACGCTTACCGTGCGCGATGATCTTCTCTTATACATTTATCTCATGTCCTTTTGTATTTTTAGGTCTTTACCAGATGGAATATGTCCAGAAATACCGCAAATAAGATGAGCAAAATCAACCCGACGGTGTGGATAACGCCCTCGACTTTTCTCGGCACGGGTTTTCTGAAAATGATCTCTATCAACGTAAACAGCATTCGACTGCCGTCAAGCGCGGGGAAAGGCAATAAATTCATTACCGCAAGGTTTGCGGATATTATAGCGACTACATACAA
>CANDBZ010000046.1 GCA_947383095.1 uncultured Clostridia bacterium
CCTTGTCAACGGATATGATCCCCCCGCGCACGATCTCCGACATATACGCGCCCGTATTTACCGACACTATTAGCAACGCGCTAAAGGTGACGTTGAGCGTCCGACCGCCGTTTAACAGCGCGAAGCCCCAGAATATCACCATAGCCTGCACCATCATGGGCGTGCCGCGAAATACTTCTATATAAGCCGTCAGCAATAAGTCTCCGACTCTCTTGAAGGCTCGCAACGCTCGGTTTTTCGGCGCGGGCATTGTGCGGTAAACTCCGATAAGCAGACCTATAAGCAACCCTGCTACTGTGCCTATTACCGCAACCAGCATCGTATATCCCACGCCCTTGAAGATAAGCGGATAATATTCCTTTAAAATCGCAATCATAACCTATCACATCCCTTTGACTTATGCTTCCTCGCCGGCGACGAGCCTTATAGCTTCCGCCATCATTTCGGCGCGCTCCTCCTGCGATATCTCCGCGAGAGCGCGGTTTACGAGCGCGGTCAGCGAGCTGCCCTTTTTGACCCCTACGGCAATCGAGGTATCCGCCGTAGTGACGTTAAAGCCTGTGACGTTGTTTTCAAGGTCGATATAAGTAAAATTTTGATTAACCGCGCAATTTGTTCTCGCGCCGGGCTCCTCGGCGATATAACCGTCCACCGCCCTTGAATTCAACGCATTTATCATAAGCGGGAACGTCCCCATGGGCGTCTGTCTGATTATACCGTAATTACCGCCTTGGTTTTGCAGAGCCGTATCGTGAAAGGTGGACTGCTGCGCGACTATCTTTGCGCCGCGAAAATCCGCAAGCGAGGTCGCGTTTGCATATTGCGAATCCTTGCGCACGACAATGACCAGATTGCTGTGATAATACGCGTCGGTAAAGTCTATAGCCGCCGCTCGCTCCGCCGTGGGACTCATACCGGCTATCACCATATCCAGAGTTCCCGCGTTTATAGCGGGAATGAGCGAATCCCATTCGTATTGCCGTATGACAAGCTCTTTGCCAAGCGCCTCTGCGACTCTTTTTGCGATCATAACGTCATAGCCGTTGACGTAGCCGTCCGCGTTGCTTATCTTCACAGCGCCGTCGGAGTCGTCAAACTGCTTAAAATTGAAAGGCGCGTAATCGCACTCGAGCCCAACGTACAGCTTTCCGTCGTCTTTATGATTGTCGCAGGCGGCAAAAACCGCGCATAGCGATAAAACCGCGCAAACCGCAAGGATTGTTGCAAATACTTTTAAAACTGTTCTTTTCATGGCACTACTCCAAATTTTATTTAATCGGAGTGAGACTTGCACTGCCTGCTGCGAAAAAAAATCGCAACAAGCGAGACGCTATATTGCGAAAAAACGACAATATTTGATAGCTCTCCACTTGCGTGACAGTCCGACACATATTTTATGCCGTCCCAGCATAGCCGATCTTCAGACAAACCGACTGCACTTCGGTGGTTGCCCCTTTACCGCGAGCGCGTTGTCTGACCGCGCGGGCTTATCATGGAAACCACAACCTCTATCCAATTATGCGGACATCATAACACGGGAATGAAGTCCTGTCAAATATTTATGCACAAACTTTTGAAAAATTGCATAAAAATTTGATAATTATGCAAAAAGCGTCCGACGTCGGACGCTTTTACCAAGCGATATGATCATTATGCCATATTCTCGCTCAACTGACTGCCGCCCAAAATGTGAATGTGCAGGTGCTCGACGGACTGACATCCGTGCTTGCCTTTGTTGGATACGAGCCTGAATCCGTCTTTCAGCCCGAGCTCGTCAACCATTGCGGAGAGCTTTTTAATACACCCTGCAAGCGTCTGCGCCTGCGCGTCCGTCATCTCGACGATGTTCGCATAGTGCTCCTTTGGCAACAGAAGATAATGCACGTCCGCTTGCGGATTTATGTCCTTTATAATGAGCATGTCGTCGTCCTCGTATACCTTTGCGGACGGAATTTCACCGGCGATAATTTTGCAAAAAATGCAGTTTTCCATATTTAATCCTCCGTTTTCATAATATAAACAGCGTTTTAGTCCGTCAAGCCGTCGAGATAAATACGCTTGGGAGTGATCGTGCGCACCTCGTTTCGCACGCCCGAATGCGAATATACCTTGACGTAATTTGGCGTATGCCCCACCCAATAGCCGTCCGACTGCGTCTCGAACAGCACCTGTTGCGGCATACCTATCTGTTTGTTAAGATAGTTTTGACAAAGCTCGCGTTTGAGAGCCGTCATGCGTTTTTGTCTGTCCATGACGACGTCAGGCGCGAGAACGGGCATGCGTCCCGCAACGGTACCCTTGCGCGAGGAATACGGAAAGGCATGTATATCCGCAAAGCCGACCTTGCGCGCAAACGCCATGCTGTTTTCAAACATCTCCTCCGTCTCCGTCGGATAGCCTACGATGATATCGGTAGTTATCGCCGCATCCGGATAGTATTTGCGAATGAGCTTCACGGCTTTGAAATACTTTGCGGTGTCGTAATGTCTGTTCATCGCGACAAGCACGCTGTCGTCGCCGCTTTGAAGCGAAAGATGAAAATGCGGGCAAAAGCGTTTTATATTTTTTGTCGCATTCAAAAATGCGTCGTCTATCACTCCCACCTCGAGCGACCCGAGTCTGACGCGCAGATCGCCGTATCGCGCAAGCAGCTCCAGCAGTCCCGTCAGACTGTCTCCCCTGTCCGCGCCGTAGGCAGATAGATTTATGCCTGTGACGACGATCTCCTTCGCCTTATCCTTTACGCCGTCCAATTCGCGCAAAATGCTTTCGCGCGAGCGGCTTCTGCTTCTGCCGCGCAAATACGGGACAAGACAGTAGTTGCAAAAATTGTCGCAGCCGTCCTGCACCTTTATAAAATGCCTTGTACGCAGATTGTATATGCCGTCGTTATCCTCGAATTCGTTTGAAATGTCAAATCTTTTCTCAACGCCGCAGCATGCCGCGCCGCCTTCGCCTATGTATTTTGAAACTATTTTTTTCGCAAGTCCCGTTTTGCCGTCCGTGCCGGAAATATAAACCACCCCGTGCTTTGCGAATTGCGAAAAATTGTTTTGCGATGCGCAGCCGCACACGTAAATCTGCGCGTCGGGATTTATTTTTATAATCCTCGTCACCGCCTGCCTCGATTTTTTTTCCGCCTCGGCTGTGACGGCGCAGGTATTGAGTACGTATATGTCCGCAAATTCGAGCCCGTCCGCGACCTCGAACCCGGCTGCGGCGAAAATTGCGAGCATGGCGTCGCTGTCATATTGATTGACCTTGCACCCCAGCGTAAACACCGCAATCTTGGGCAAGCCGTTTTCCGTCATAGTTCCCCCTGCCGCAACGCGGCGCACGTTAATCGTTGTCAAGCTCGCCGATGCCGTCCAAAAGCAAAGCGCAAAGCACTATCGACGCCGTCTCCGCTCGGAGTATTCTTCTACCCAACGTGACGGACTTTCCTCCCGATGAAACTATATGCTTCACCTCATCCTCTTTAAAACCGCCTTCGGGACCGACGATGAGAGCTATATTCCCACCCTGCGGCTTGCAATCGGCGATCCGCATTCGCTTTTCCGCCTCATACGCAATCAATACGTCGTCATACGCGCCGACAGCCGCGGTCAAAGCTTCGAAATCTATCAGCTCGCCGACCTCGCTCAAATATGCGGAGCCGCACTGCTTCGCCGCCTCGAGCGCGATCCTGTTGGCGCGCTCCGCGCAGAATTTTGTCTCGGCGCAATTCGCGGAGGTGAAAGGCACGATCCTGTCTATGCCCAACTCCGTAGCCTTTTGAATGACGAAATCGAGTTTATTGTTTTTGAGCAAGCCCGCGTACAGCGTGACGTGAACGCGCTTTTTATCTGCGATCCTGCTTTCGTCTATACGCAGCTTCGCGCTATCCTTCGATATCTCGCACACAGTGCAAAGACGCTCTATACCGTCGTTTGCGCACACCACGGCTTTATAGCCTGCCTTATAGCGAAGCACCCTCGTCATATGCGCAAATTCGTCTCCGCGTATGATCGCGAAGCCGTCGGAAATATCTGATTTCGTCACGAAAAATCTGCGGATCTCCATTATCTGCCCAACTTATTTGCGATACAGCTTGACAGCGCGCCAATCGTCGAGGCTTCTGCGCTCCGCAACCCTGTATCCCGCTTGCTCATAACAGTCTAACACCTCTTGCTCGCGGCTGTCAATGATACCGCTCAACACGATCTCGCCGCCCTCGCGCAGATGCGAGCCTATGTCTTTTGACAGGCGCATAAGTATATCCGCCGTGATATTTGCGATAACGACGTCTGCGGTGCGACTGCCCTCAAGCAGATCCGCGCACTCGATTTGCGCGTCTACGCCGTTGAGCAGCGCGTTTTGTTTTGCAAATTCGACGGCTTGCCCGTCTATATCGCACATATATACGCTTTTTGCGCCGCATATTTTCGCGGCTATGCCCAAAATTCCGCTTCCGCACCCCACGTCTATCACGTCCTTGCCGTTTACGTCCAGCATATCGAGGCACATACGCGTGGTTGCATGCGACCCCGTCCCGAAGGCCATGCCCGGGTCGAGGCGCATTATTTTTTCGCCGTCGGAAGGAGAGTATTTTATCCAGGTCGGCACAACAGTGACGTTTGCGGTACGGATGGGCTTATAATACTTCTTCCACTCGTTCTCATAGTCGGCGGCGTCGATTTCGTCCTCTATGATCTCGCCGTAGCTCAATCCGCCCGCGCTTTTCATCTCGCAAAGCCTCGCTTCAAGCCGCTTTGTAAAATCGCCGTCGTCTATATCGGTCACTGTCGATACCTTTACCTCGTCGCCGCGGGAAAGCACGCTTTCGTCTACATAGTCCCAGATCACGTCGGACTTTACAAGGTCCAGAAAATCCTGCTTGTCCAAAACCGAAACGCCGCCCGCGCCCGCATCGAACATGGCAGATGAGACGAGGTCGGCATTATCGTGATCAGTAAAAACCGTTATCGTTTTATATTTCATTATATGTAACCCTATGCCGCAAAACGGCGGCATTTTATTGTTTATCGGTGTACGCCTTTTTCATGGGGTACTGTTTTGGTTCAAACGTGTCCGCAAGCTTTTTAAGCAGCTCTTTCTGCTCTCTTGTCAAAGACTTGGGCACCTCAACCGCCACCTTCACAAACATATCGCCTTTATCCGATTTGTTGAGCTTCTGTATACCCGCGTTCCTTATCTTGAACACGGCTCCGCTCTGCGTGCCGTCGGGAATCTTTAGGTCGTGTTTTCCGTACAGAGTGGGGACGGATATCGTACAGCCCATTGCGGCGTCAACGAAATTTATCGGCACCTCGAGGTGGATATCAAAGCCGTTGCGCACGTACAGCTTGTGCGGTGCTACGCTCACTTCGACGACAAGGCTGCCCTTTTCGCCGCCGTTTATGCCGCCGTGTCCCTCGCCTCTGTAGGTGATGCGCTGTCCCGCGTCAATGCCCGCGGGAATATTGACCTTGACCTCTCGGGTTTTCTCCGAGCGCCCCTGTCCCGCGCAATGCGGGCACTTTTCCGTGACGATCTTGCCGCTGCCGTGACACGTGGGACAAACCGTCTGCGTGCTGATCTGCCCAAACGGAGTGCGCTGGGTCATATTGATCTTACCGCTTCCGTTGCATTGGGTACAGACCTTAAACGCCTTGCCGTCCTTTGCGCCCGTGCCGCCGCAGGAAGCGCAATTTTCCACGCGTCTGACGGACACGGTTTTTTGCGTGCCGAACACCGCCTCTTCAAATGTGATATTCACGCGCACGAGAATATCCTGCCCCCTTCGAGGCGCGTTTGCCCTCTGCGAACGGGACGAACCTCCGAAGCCGCTGAATATAGACGAGAATATATCGTCCATGTCAAAGCCGAAGCCGCCCATACCCGCCTGCGGCCCGTTTTCGTCGCCGTAGGTATCGTATGCCGCGCGCTTTTGGTCGTCGGACAAAACCTCGTAGGCGTGATTGATCTCTTTAAATTTCTCTTCTGCGGATTTCTTCTCGGCGTCGCTTGCGGTCGTATACAGATCCGGATGATATTTTTTTGCAAGCTTGCGATAAGCGGACTTTATTTCGTCCGCGTTCGCCGATTTTTCAATGCCGAGAATTTCATAATAATTTTTTGCCATAGTCTTTGATTATACACCGTAGCGCAACGGTTCTCCGTTGCGCTAATTATCGGTATTCATAGTTTATCCGTATGTTTTACACAAATAAACCGCGTCTTCATTCAACAGTGCCGTCCATACCGTCGCCGCCGTTGTTGACGTCGTCGGGATTGATGCCCGCTGCCTTTGCCGCTTCCGCCGCTGCCTCGGGATTTTGCTGATAGAACTTGGTAAATATCGGGTCGCTCACCTTGGTAAGCTTTTCGACCAACTCCTTCACCTGCTCTTCGGTCTCCGCTGCGGCAAGCTCCTCGCGCGCGGTCTTCGTCGCCTCGTTCACTGCGTTCTTATCTTCCTCTTCAAGCTTTTCGCCGTTTTCGCTCACGAACTTATCCATTGCGAAGATAAGCTGCTCCGCGCCGTTCTTGGCGTCGACGACGGCTTTGCGCTTTTTATCCTCCTCCGCGTACTTCTCCGCGTCTTTGACTGCGGCGTCGATATCGGATTCCGTGAGATTGGAAGAAGCGGTTATCGTTATAGACTGCGACTTGTTGGTCGCCTTATCCATAGCCTTGACGGATACGATGCCGTTTGCGTCGATATCGAACGTCACCTCTATCTGCGGTATTCCGCGAGGAGCGGGCGCAATGCCCACAAGCTCGAATCTGCCCAAAGTCTTATTGTCTCTGGCAAACTGTCTCTCGCCCTGAAGCACGTGGATGTCGACTGCGGTCTGATTGTCCGCCGCCGTGCTGAACACCTGCGATTTGCTTGTCGGGATAGTGGTATTTCTGTCAATGAGCTTTGTAAACACGCCGCCCAAGGTCTCTATGCCCAGCGACAGCGGAGTGACGTCGAGCAAAAGCATGTCCTTGACCTCGCCCGCAAGCACGCCGCCTTGGATAGCCGCGCCGAGCGCGACGCATTCGTCGGGATTTATTCCCTTATAAGGCTCTTTGCCCGTGATTTTCTTGACGGTGTCGTACACTGCGGGGATACGGGTCGAGCCGCCCACCATTATCACCTTTGAAATATCGTTATATTCAAGCCCCGCGTCCTTAAGCGCCTGCTTCATGGGCGTCACCGTCGCGTCCACGAGGTCTTGAGTGAGCGAGTCGAATTTGGCTCTTGTCAGGCTCATATCAAGGTGGATAGGTCCGTTCGCCGTCATGGAGATAAACGGCAATGAGATAGTCGCCTTCGTCACGCCGGACAAATCTATCTTCGCCTTTTCCGCGGCTTCCTTAATGCGCTGCATCGCCATCTTGTCCTTTGTCAAATCCACGCCGTTTTGCGCCTTAAACTCGGAAACGATCCAATCCATGATGCGCTTGTCGAAGTCGTCTCCGCCCAGACGGTTGTTGCCGGACGTCGCAAGCACCTCGAACACGCCGTCGCCGAGCTCGAGCACGGATACGTCGAACGTGCCGCCGCCGAGGTCGAAGATGAGCACCTTCTGCGCTTTGTTGTCGTCCTTATCTATGCCGTACGCAAGCGATGCCGCAGTCGGCTCGTTGATGATGCGCTTGACCTCGAGGCCCGCGATCTTGCCCGCGTCCTTCGTCGCCTGACGCTGTGCGTCCGTGAAATATGCGGGCACGGTGATGACCGCCTCCGTCACCTTTTCGCCGAGATATTTTTCCGCGTCCGTCTTGAGCTTTGTAAGCACCATTGCGGAAATCTCCTGCGGAGTATATTCCTTGTTTTCGATCTTCACCTTGTAATTGGAGCCCATCTCTCTCTTGATAGAGCTGACGGTGTGCTCCGGATTTGCGACTGCCTGACGCTTGGCGATTTCGCCCACCAATCTTTCGCCTTCTTTCGTGAACGCGACGACGGAAGGGGTCGTTCTGCTACCCTCCGCGTTAGGTATCACAACAGCTTCGCCGCCTTCCATGACGGCTACGCAAGAGTTTGTTGTACCGAGGTCGATACCGATGATTTTTCCCATACTTATTCTCCTTTTCCCGCTAGGGGAAGAAACTTATTTTTATTTTTACGCTTTCGCGTTTTTATCGATTTATTTTCAGGGTCATTCCCAATAACCCACCTTGACGCTTGCCGGCCGCAGGAGCTTGCCGTTCAAGGTATATCCCGTCGCAAGCACTTCGACGACCTTACCCTGCTTTTCCTCGCTCTTTACGCGCTCCACGGCATTCATCAGCTTGGCGTCGAAATCTTGATCCACGGCTTCCACCGTTTGCAAGCCAAAGCCCTCGAGCGCCGTCAAAATCTGCTTTTCCATCATATTGAAGCCGGTGAGCGCCGCTTCGTCCTGAACGTATTTTCTCGCCAATTCGCAGTTATCCAACACTGCGAGCATCTTTTCTATCACCACGGTCTGACCGATCGCCTTCATGTCGTCCGCAATAGACAGATTGCGCTTGCGATAGTTGTCGAAGTCCGCCTGCAATCTTTGCATCAGATTTTTGCACGAGCCGAGCTCCGCGATCGTCTGACCCAGCTTTTCCTCGAGCGCGCTTATATACTGCCCGTCGGTCATCTCGTCTCTGTCTATACCCAAATCTACGGGTTTTTCTTCATCGCATCCTTCGGTTTGCGGCTCTTCGTCAAGCTCGCAGGTCTGCTGCTTTTCCTTGTCTTTCATATCAGTCCTCGTTGTCGTTTGAATTTTCTATCACGGTCGAAAGCGTCTTCTTCATGCAATCCAACACGCCTATGACCTTTTTATAATCCATTCTCTCCGGCCCTATGACGCCCGCCTGTCCCATGACCTCGTCGCCGACCTTGTACGCGGCCGTGATAATAGCGCATTTGTCGACGCCGCTGTCCTCCTTGCCTATCCTCACGGAAAACTCTATGCTCGTATCGTCGTCCGCAAAAAGCTCCGACATACTTCCCTTGTCGGATATCACCGAAAGGAAATTCTTTGCGTCCTCGACATTGTTATACTCCGGATAATCCAACATCTTCAGCGCGCCCTCGACAAATACGTTGTCGTCGCTGTGCTCGTTCACGTATATGCGGAGTATGCCCAAAACTTCGTCCAATATGTCTTTAAAGCCCTGTATCTCGACGTCTATCTCGTCAAGACTGAACTTGTCCATATCCTCTATAAGCCTGCCCGCAAAAACGTTGCCGAGCAAACGGCTCGCAGTCTCGATATATTCCTGCTTCACATCGCCCTTGAGCTCGATGGCATTATCCGCTATAACGCCCTTGCTGGTGACGATCAGTACGATCGCGCGATTATCCTTGAGAGGCACAAGCTTGACTTCCTCTATCTTTATGCCTGCAAGCGACTTTTCAATGAAAAATGACGTATAATTCGTCACGTCGCTTATCACCTTCGCCGCCTCTTTGGACAGATTTTCAACCTGACCGAGCTTATGCATAAACTTCTCTCTGATAAACGCCGTCTCTCTGTCCGTAAGCATGCTTGCGCCGTCGGAGTTTATGCTCTCGACATAAAGCTTATAGGCCTCCTTGAGCGGCACCCTGCCCGCCGAAGTATGCGGCTGTTCGATATATCCCAGCGCTTCGAGCGCGCTCAACTCCGAGCGAACCGTAGCCGAACTGACCTCCGGCAGATACTTGCTCTGTATATCGGAGCTCGACACCGGTTGTCCCGTCGTGATATAAAGATCCACGAGCGCATGCAGTATTCTCTTTTTTCTCTCGGATAACTCTTTTGCCATTTTTCCCTCGCGCAGAGTGTTAGCACTCAATCGCATTGATTGCTAACAGTATATTTCTTATTCTGCCAAAAGTCAATACATTTGGACGAATTTTTTAAATTTTTAGGATTTATTTATATTGTGATAACTTATATATAAATATATAACTGTATATTGAACATTCTGCGCAGGCAAAATTGTAAAAACACTACGAAAATAATTGCATTTTTTTCAAACCTTTGTTATAATCACAAAGCAATAAGCAATTCTTGCTAGTGTGGCTCAGTCGGTAGAGCAGCTGATTCGTAATCAGCAGGTCGCCGGTTCAAATCCGGCCACTAGCTCCATGAAAGCCCTCTAAACCTACTGTTTAGTGGGCTTTTTACTTGCTACAAATTCGCTATTTTTTTTGATTTTGTTAAAATTGGCGTCAAAATTGGTGTCAAAACTTCGGTAACCAATCCCCAAAGATATTATAAATATCTTCGGGCGTAGTATCGGGCGAAAATGTTGTATAAACGTCATTTGTCATCGTGCTGCCCGCCGTGTGGCCCATATATGTTTGGCGATCTTTCTCCGGCACGCGCAAAATGTACAAATTTGTTGCGAACGTATGACGTAACGTGTAGACG
>CANDBZ010000047.1 GCA_947383095.1 uncultured Clostridia bacterium
TAGACAAATTTTTCGTATATTTTGAAAACGGCGTAGCGACGAAACTCGAAATAGTGACCGTCGATATTCCTCTGCCCGGCAACGAGGACGGCGTCACTTATCGCTCGACATACAGCTTTGACGTTTCAGAGCACGGCACGGCAACCGTAGCCGCGCCCGCTCCCTATGAAACCGTCCAAGAGCACGCAAAGCTTGAAAACGCGCTCAAGCTCGCGGCGCAGGCTCCCTTCTACACGATAAGGCATCAGGCGCACGAGCTGACCTACGAAAGCGAAGACCTCGATTATAAAAAATATGTCACGGGCACCGTGTACTACGAGGAAATAGAAGGCTGGTCCAAGCAAGGGCTTGTCGTGATAAAAGGCTACGTATACCCATTCACCTACAGCGAAAACAAGGTCTCCACGCAGGACGCGCTCAACGTCGCGCATATTAAAGACCTGTTGGCAAGCTTCGAGCTGGGACAGATAGCGGTCGAACTGTTTGAATACACGGGCGACAACACGTACGTGCTGCGAAACGGCAATCTGTACGCGCCTTATATTCTGCCTCTCTTCGCCAACGGCACGGACGAGCACATGTTGTTTGAATACGGCACGTCGCTGACGATAATCCTAGGCGAGGACGGCAGATTAAGCCAAGTCAAATACCATTATGCGACCTTCGGCATATCGGAAGACGTCGTGATGACCTACGATTTCGACACGCCGATAGATTTAAGCTATCTCGATTTCGACAGCGCGGACCATCACAGCATATTGGACGACTTTATGGGGCAGTACAGAGACGATAGCGGCAACTATGCGATCGTGGACTCCTCCGGCTTCTCGATAAACGGCGGCGACGCGGTCATAAAGTCTTTCGATAAGGAACAGGGCGTTTTCACCGCGACATGGAAGGAGCAGACTATCTACATCCGTAAATTCAGTCAGAAACAACTCCTCGTCGTCAACGAAGAGATGACTATATTCTGGACGCTGACGTTGATAAACAATGATGCGGTCACCATTCCCGCGGAATTCAAAGGCCACTATTACGCATACGATGAGAATTACGACGAACATTTTGACTTCGTCATACAGTCGCACGCGGTATACTACAACGGCAAGCTGACAAACCTCATCTCGTACACGGAGCGCGAGGGCATCGTCGCCGAGTCGGACGGCAAAACGGTAAATCTCTACTTCGCAAAATCGCAGTTTGAAAGCGGCAACGCTCTGTTTGCCTATATAGTGTATCCCGACACCTCCTATGCGCATCCCGAGTTGGAATATTTGGACGCGGATATCGGCATCGAGATACCCGACGAATATGTCGGCGTATATATAAGCGACGACAAACAAACCCGCGTGGATATCACCTACACCGCGATCGCCGTCAACGGCAAGCCGTTCGCGCCCTCTTCGTTCTCCGCAGCAAGCGGATTTATCGGTACTCTCGAGAGCGCTACGAACTATACGATCAAATTCGGCGCAAACAACGACACGCTCGTCATAGGAGTCGCGGGCAACGCGCTTTCGTTGAACAGAACGGAGGTCATCGCGTCCAACTACGTGGGCACGTGGGAAGCCAACTTCGCTTTTGAGGGCACGGAGATCAAGCCGTTTACGCTTATCATAACCGATACGTCGATAACCGTGATAAAATACAACCGAGACGGAAGCGTAGCGTCCGAGGAAACCTTTGAAATGAACGACGTGCGCCTCACGACCTACGGCTATACGTTCCGTCCGAGCTGGAACGCGTTTGACGTCAATCTGCTGTATTTCATCGACAAATCCAGCGGCAAGCCCATGCTAATGCTCTACGACAACAAAGAGGACGAGCCCTTGCTCACCTCGTTCAAAAAGATTGCCGGTAGCGGCGTAAACGTCATTCCCGAGAGTTGGGAAGGCATATACAGCGGCGCGGCGACGGGCGGCGTGAGAATTTATTTGAGCATAGACGAAGGAGACGTTTTCCTCAACATCGACTCTATGGAGAGCAAGGCCTCGCAGGTCGAATACGACGAGGACAGCGAGACGCTTACGATCACGGTCGACGGCAAGACATATACCGTGACGCAGGGCGCGTCTGAAAATAAAGGAAAGCTACATCTAATAAGCGAGGACGGGACCTTAAACGTCTATTTGCAGAAAATCGATTAAACAAAAAGCCTCTTTTCAATCGGAAAGAGGCTTTTTTTGATATTGCAAAGTTCAACGCCGTTTGCTAAAATATTGCCTGTATAGGAGAGAAATCATGAAGAATAAAAATTCCGATCTGCAGCGCATGTCGCAAGGCAGGCTTTACAACTCGTCAGAAAAAACAGTGCTGCTCAAGCACGCCAAAGCGCTCTGGCTTTGCGACAAATTCAACCGTACCGCCGTTTGGAATTTACCCAAGCAGAAACGACTAATAAAAAAGCTCATACCCGATCACGGCGCAAATTTTTGTTTCATGAAGACCTTCCGATGCGAATACGGCTTCAACATTTCGTTCGGCAAAGACCTGTTTGTCAATTTCGACTGCATTTTCATGGATGTCGCGCCCATTAAAATAGGCGACAGCGTCATGTTCGGTCCACGCGTGACGATCGCAACGCCCTGCCATCCTCTTTTATCCGAGGAAAGAGCCGTGCAAAGCTATCCCGACGGGTATCACGACCTCGAATATGCAAAGCCCGTCACCATAGGCAACGGCGTATGGGTCGCGGCAAACGCGACGATTTGCGGCGGCGTTACCATCGGCGACAACGCCGTCATAGCGGCGGGCAGCGTAGTGACGCGCGACGTTCCTCCTAACTGTATTGCGGCTGGCGCGCCCTGCAAGCCGATACGGATGTTGGACGAAAACGACCGCATGAGCGTTTGGGAAACCTATATGGCGGATTCCGCGCCGCTATCCTTGCGTGAAAAAGCAAGATACAATGCTTAATACCGTCTTGCTTTCTTTCTGCTTTTAAGTTATCATTATATTATAAATACGGATTTGCCGTAGGAGGAAATTATGACAGATACAGATTACAAAAACATTCTGGCGGGGCTTTCTCTCGAAGAAAAGGCTTCGCTTTGTTCCGGCATGACTAATTGGCTCACGCAGGAGATAAAAAGCGCGGGCATACCCGCGGTCTGGGTTTCGGACGGTCCGAGCGGTCTTCGCAAGGAAAAAGTAAAAGAAAAAGGCACCAACGTCATGGGCGAGGCGGAGCCCGCGACCTGCTTCCCCGGCGCGGCGGCTCTCGCGTCGAGCTGGGACCCTCAACTTGCCGAAGAGGTCGGCAAGGCGATAGCGCAGGAGTGCAAGGCTCACGGAGTCTGCACCGTCTTGGGACCCGGCGTCAACATCAAGCGCAGTCCCCTTTGCGGCAGGAATTTCGAGTATTTTTCGGAGGATCCATTCCTTGCAGGCAGAATGGGCGCGGGCTGGGTGAGCGGCGTGCAAAACGAGGGCGTAGGCACCTCCTTGAAGCACTTCCTTGCCAATAACGAAGAGCATATAAGGATGACTATAAGCGCGGTCGTGGACAAGCGTGCGTTGCGCGAGATATATATGCCAGCGTTCGAGCATATCGTCAAGGAGGAAAAGCCTACCACGGTAATGTGCTCGTACAATCGCCTCAACGGCACTTATTTGAGCGAAAACAAACGTATGCTCACGGACGTTCTGCGCGACGAATGGGGCTATGAAGGCATCGTCGTGAGCGATTGGGGCGCGGTCAACGACCGCGTAGAAGGCGTAAAGGCAGGTCTCGACCTCGAAATGCCCGGCAACAAAGGCATAAACGACAGACATATCGTCGCCGCGGTCAAGGACGGCAGACTGTCCGAAGAGGATCTGGACAGAGCCGCATTGCGTATGATAAAATTCGCCTTTGAAAACGACGCGAAGCTTGTCAAAGACTATAAATGCGACTATGAAGCAAATCACGCCGTCGCGAGAAAAGCTGCGGCGAACAGCGCGGTGCTCCTCAAAAACGTCGACAAAGCCCTGCCCCTCGAAAAAACTCAAAGCATTGCCGTCATAGGACGGCTTGCGAAAGAGCCTCGCTATCAGGGCGCGGGCTCGAGTCATATAAACACCACCAAGCTCGTGTCCTTCACCGACGCTCTCGACGCGGCGGGACAGCACTACGAATATGCGGACGGATATAAGATGAAGGGCGACGGATACAGCTCCGGTCTCATTAAAAAGGCCGTCAAGGCCGCAAAGGGCAAGGACGCGGTCGTCGTGTTTATCGGGCTCACCGACGCGTTTGAATCCGAGGGTTACGACCGCACTCACCTCAACATGCCGGCCGCGCACGATACGCTTGTAGAAGAGCTGTGCAAGGTCAACAAAAACGTGATCGTCGTCCTCTCCTGCGGCGCGCCCGTGAGATTGGGCAGATGGGAGAAAAACGTCAAAGCCATTCTCGATATGTGCATAGGCGGTCAGGCTGTAGGCGAAGCGGCGTACGACGTACTTTACGGCGCGGTCAATCCGTCGGGCAAGCTTGCGGAGACCTTCCCTCTGCGCAACTACGACAATATAGCGGCAAGATACTTCCCCATGGGTCCGCGCACCGTCGAATACCGCGAAAGCATATACGTAGGATATCGATATTTCGACAAAACGCATAAACAGGTGCGCTATCCGTTCGGCTACGGCTTGAGCTATACGACCTTTGAATACTCCGATATAACGCTCTCCGCCGACAGGATTACGGAAGGCGAAGCTCTTGAAGTCGCCTTCACCGTCAAAAATACGGGCGACGTTGCCGGCGCGGAAATCGCGCAGTTGTATGTGCGCGACAACGAAAGCACGATCTTCCGTCCCGAAAGAGAGCTCAAGGGCTTTGAGAAAATCTATCTCGAAGCGGGCGAATCCAAACGCGTCACGGTCAGTCTCGACAGCAGAGCGTTTGCGTACTATAACGTACTCATAAACGATTGGCACATCGAAAGCGGCGACTTTACCGTCGAGGTAGGCGCTTCGTCGCGCGACATCCGCCTCACGGCAACCGTCAACGTGACCTCCGCAAATCCCTCCGCTCCCGTGCCCGATTACAGACAGACCGCGCCGTATTACTACAACCTGACGGGCGACGAAAAGCAGATCCCCGCGGAGCAGTTTGAAGTTCTGTACGGCGATAAAATGCCCGACAACTCTCCGTTTAAAAAAGGAGAGCTCACCGCATGCAACAGCGTCTCGCAATGCGCCGTCTCTCCATGGGGCAAATTCATATACAGAGCGGCTATGATAGGCGCGAAATTTATCGCCGCGTCCGCGGAAAATCCCGAAATGATAACGCAGTCCGTCAAGGATATGCCTCTGCGCGCCGCAACCGCAATGACGGGCGGTCTTGTGCCGGAAATGTCCTTGAAGGGGCTCGTGGATATGGTCAACGGACGCAAGGGCGGCCTCCGCAAGTTTATAAAAGGCTTCGGCAAAAAGAACAGAAATAAGCTTGTCGATTGAAATTTCGTCATTCTAAAGCGGCGGATCAAACGATCCGCCGCTTGTTCGATATGCTGAAAGCGCAAAAATGTCCCCCTTCTCCTCATTATTGACACAAAGCATAGGTCTATATTATAATTATAATAATCGAAATCTGCGCGAGGTTGATTATGTCAAAGAAAAAGGGCTTAATCGGTATGATCGCAATACTGCTTGCGCTTGTCTGCATGCTGTTTGCATTCGTCGCATGCGACGATTCCGACACGCAACAGGAGAGCGTACATTTCGACGGCGATTGTTTACACAAGGGCTACACGAGGTTTTATTTGCCGCACGGCGGTTATTTCGACCGCGAAGACGACGATTTCGGCGAACACTCTTACGACAACGGCGCAACTGCAAAAGCCGCCACATGCACGTCCGAGGGAGAGACGAAATATACGTGCTCTCTGTGCGGCGATTTTTATACGGTCGCGACCGCGATCGATCCGTCCAGCCACGTATATACGCGCAACGTGACAAAACAACCCTCCTGCACGCAAAAGGGCGAAGCGAAATACGTTTGCTCCTGCGGAGCGAGCTATGTCGAAGAAATGGATAAACTTTCCCACTCTTATACGTCGGAGGTCGTCTCGCAGCCCACTTGCTCAAGGACGGGTCTGCGCTTATTTTCCTGCGCGTGCGGCGACAGCTATACGGAGCAAATGGACGAGACCGATCACAAGCCCTCCGATACGCTTTCATTTGAAGGCGAGTTTCACTGGCATGACTGCGCATACGGCTGCGGGACGAAAATAGGCGTAGAAAAGCACAATATTCTCCGGCAGCAGCACGGCACGACCTGCATGCAATACGCATATACGCACTACTACTGCTCCGACTGCGACTATGAAAAAGACGTCGTCGACGAAAGCGGCGACTTTGTATCTCACAAATACGAAGCCTACACCTGCGCATATTGCAATCGAGACATGATGCTTGACTATATAGAAGAGTTTGAGACGCGGGGGAACTCCGCAGAGGACAAGATCATCATAGAAAACGCCGATATGCTCGTTTGCCTGATAGATTATATAAACATCTATCACGTCACTTCCGACAAATACTTCTTGCCGTCGTACGTCAAGCTGACGCAAAAGAATATAAACAACTTCTTGAGCAATCTTGCCGGCGCGGGCACCGCGACGAATTGGAGCTATAGCGTGAAGCACAACTACAACACCGTCACGCAGGAGGTCACGTCGGTCGCGTTGGCGGCGGCCCACAACGACGATTATCAATATGAGAACATTGCGACCGTCTCCCCCTATGACGGACAGTATAATTTTGAAGTGTATCGGCAATTAAACTCGCTGCAATTCGGCGACAGAACGATAACGCGACCCGTCGATTTTGACGATTTTGCATATCTTTCACGAAAGCACTCTATGGAGGTTTCAAACTCGGAGCAGCTTTTCTTTGCTTTTGAGCACGGCTATAAACCCGTTCCCGTCGCGGGCTCGAAGGCGCAAACCATACTCGAGCAAGCCAAAAGCGTTGCGAGAGTTATAATAGACGACGACATGAGCGACCTTGAAAAAATTCGCGCCATTTTCCTTTGGCTCGTCGAAGAAGTCTCCTACGATTACGGCATTATAAACTCCGCCACGGCAAACAGCTATGTCGATACCTCCCACTATGCGGAGGGTGTTTTCAACTTTAATATCGCCGTATGCGACGGTATATCAAAGGCCTATTGCATTCTGGCAGGGATCGAAAACATAAAGTGCGTGCGCGTAATAAGCCGCGACCACGCTTGGAATAAGGTTTGGCTCGACGTCGACGGAGACGGTCGGAAAGAATGGTACTGCTCCGACGCAACCTGGGCAAACAACCGCATAAGCGTCGACGGTGAAAAATACGAGTATCTGTCCCTTGACGATTTTCTCTTCACCGACGCGCAAAAGAGCGCTTTGGAGCAAACCGCTTTCAATTATCGCGCGACGGACTGCGAAGCGGTCACCGAGGTCAATCCTTACGCTCTTATCTATTACGGCGACGCGGACTATTTCATAGAGGATAAAGAAGAAATGACCGCATTGTTTAAATACTTAAGCTCGGTATTCCTCACGCTCGGCGACGGCGAAGCGCTCATAACCGTAGATTTTTACATCCCCGACGAATTCTGCACAAGCACACCCGCGGTGAGAGCCGCGCTGCAAACGGCGGCCAAAGCCGCAGACTTCAACTATAGCTTCTCATACAACGTACACGACGGACAGACAGGAAGATCGGTCATAATGATAATCAGCCTTTAAGTATTATAATAAGCGCTCTTTTTAAGAGCGCTTTTGCTTTTTATACTACATTTTGCGTTATTCAACCGCAAGCTTGGTCGCTTTCTATTTAACCGTGCATTACCTCATATGCAAGCGCGGGATTGTCCGTCATTATAGCGTCCGCGCCGTTTGCCTTGAGCGTCGCAATATCCTTTGCGTCGTTTATAGTCCAATACTGCACGGCAATGCCCAAGCTGTGCGCATAGTCGATAAACGCGACCGTAGACAGATCAAAGAAGTTATCGGTCAAGCCCATCGGTATCTGAAGCACGTCGTAACCGAGCTTATCCGGGTTTTGCTTCACTCCCCACAGGAACGCGTAATAGAAGTTTAACACCTCTAAAATGCCCGCCGAACGCTTGACCTTATCTCCGTATTTCTCGTCGATATATTTGGAGATATCTCCGTTGAAAGTTCCGACGATAGTACGATCGGTGATGCGGTGACTCTCCATAGCCTGATAAAGCTTATCCATCGCCTGCTTGCCTATCGCGCCCTTGTCCTTGATCTCTATGATATAATTCAAATCCCCGTCAGGACGCGCCGCCTCGAGATAAGTCAGTATCTTTTCCAAGGTGAGTATGCGCACGTTATCCGGCACGTTTTCAATATCTCTGTAGGGATAATTTCCTTGCGGATCCTTAAAATTGTATCCGAAATTGAGAGTCTCAAGCTCCTCGAGAGTCTTATCGTTTATCTTTACCTTTTTTTTGCCGAACACTTTCGACCCATCCGAAGTGCGGTCGACCTCATGATCGTGCATGAGCACAAGGTGTCCGTCCTTTGTCAGATGCAAATCGAATTCGACTATATCCACCCTGTAATCCGTAGCGGTCATGCACAGCTCGAATGCGGCAAGCGTTTCTTCGGGAGCCAGATCGCCGCCTGCGCGGTGAGCGGAGAGCATTGTGCCGTTTGTCGCGATATACTGATTGTCGCCCTCGTACACAAAACCGTCGACGTGCTTGACCCTTGCGCCCGCGCCTGTCAACGGCAATATAATTATGTTCAAAACAAACACGAACAGCAGCGGACACAGTATGGCAAGCGTTATCTTTTTAGCAAGCTTTTTGCGACGCCTTTTGTCCGCAGCTTGTAAAAGCTCTTTTTCTTCATCGTCAAAGCTCTGTCCGTCAAATTTTTCGTTATCGGATTTCTTTTTCAAAGTTGTTTCCCCCTGTTTAGTTTATATATTATATCACGTTTGGAGGCGCAAGTAAATAAAGCTTTTGCTCCATGAAAAAAATAATTACTCTCGGCTGCGCATAACGCGCATATGAGGATACCCCGTTTTATCATATGCGCATTTTTGAATATCAAAAATTTCGCTTTGCCATTCTTTGTCTATTCCGCCTGCCCTAAAAACAAAAAAATTAAAGAGCCGAGATCGGAAGAGCGTCGTGTAGGGAAAGAGTG
>CANDBZ010000048.1 GCA_947383095.1 uncultured Clostridia bacterium
CAACACCTTCACGGACACTCTTTCCCTACACGACGCTCTTCCGATCTCTCTTCATACAGGCTCTTATACTTGTCGTTCTCGCCGTTGGTGATAAGGACCAACTGCATGTCGTTTTCGCTCCACTCGAGCGAAGAGGTCCTTTGCACGCCCGTGTTGTTGGTGATGATCAATGCGTCTTTTACCGCGGCGGGATAGTTATCCTTATAGACGTTTTCGGTCTTGTTTGTACGCAACAGCGTAGAACGAATTTTGCTGCGGTCTAAAACGACGGATTTTATATCCTCCGCAACGAACTTCTTGGAATTCAGCTTATACAGCTTCAACCAACCCAAGGTCGCTGCGTCCGCGGTAGTCTCCTCGCCGGCGGCGAGCTTTGCAAGATACGCAAGCGCGTCGTTGCCGAAATACAAAGTCACGTCCTCTATCATAGCGCCGTTTGCGTCGGCAAACGCATTGTCGTCTATCATGGGAGCGTTGTCCAGCTTGCCGTTGCCCGCTTTGATATCCGGGAAAATGATGCTCTTGAGCATGGTCGCGCCGCTGAATGCGTTAGCCGCAATAGATTTGACGTTTGAATTTATCTGCACGGTCTCGAAATATCTCGCATAATATCCGAAAGCATAAGACGATATTTTTCTGACTTTTTCGGGCACGATCAGATGCATCCTGTTTGCGTCGAGCGTTGCGCCGTAATATGCCGTCAGAATTCCGTTGAAGAACGTGAAGTTGTCGTTTTCGGCGTTGTTTTTGATGAGCGCGGTATCGAGGAACGCGTCTTTTCCGATAGATTGAATTTGATTTTGCTTCTCAAACTGCACATCCGCAAGCGCATTGCAATTCTTGAACGCGTACGGCGCGATGTATTTGACCGCAAAATTGTTGAAAATCGCGGGCACCGTCGCCTTTGTCGCAGACGCGTTCATAAAGCGATAATATACTCCGCCGATAATAACCGCCTCGTATTCAGGAGAATACAGCGCGTTGTTTTTGGTAAGGAAGCCGCTTCCATCGAACGCCTGTTCCTCTATAACCTCCAGCTTGCTCTCCTGATTGAGCTCAAGAGAAGCGAATTTGGCAAGACCGTAAAAAGCGTTGTTCTTTATCGTCCTGATATTGTCGGAAAGCTTTAACGCGACCAACGCCGTGCAGTTTGCAAACGCGCCGTTTTCTATGCTGTTTACAGCGGCAAGCTGCTCGTTGAGCGCCTTGCACACCTCTGCGGACATGTCGGACGTCGGACTGTAATACGCGGGTTGCGACAAATCGATCCTCTGTCTGTTCTGCCCGACGAATTTATATATCATCCTGTTTATCACGATAAACTCGGCGCCGCCTGTACGGGCGTAGTACTCGTTTTCGAATTTAGTACCGACAAAAGCGTCCTTGCCTATCTCCGAAATGTTGTTATCTTCGGGCATAACGATCTCTTCGAGGTACGTGTTCGTCGCAAAAGCCTCTTCGCCGATAGTCGTAAGGTTGGACGCTCTGCTCAAGTCTACCTTTGTCAAAGCCTTGACGTTTGCGCACGCCTCCTTGCCGATCTCGGACAGCGGATATCTGACTCCGTTTATGATAAGCTCGGCAGGCACGATAAGCTCGTTGAGAGAATAATCCGCGATTTTTTCCAGACGGACGCTGCCGTCCGCTTTGAAGCCTATGCCGTCTTTATACAGCAGCTCCGTATAAAGTCTGCTTATCCTGTCTGAAAATTCCTCTTCGTAATTTGCGCCGGCTTCCGGCTCGTTGAACCTCCACTTGATATAAGCTACGGGATGCTCTACGTCTACCTTTGTGCCGTACGGAATTTTGTTTATACACTGATATTCCGTGTAAAGGTCGTCTACGACGAGATAATCCCCGCCTCTCGCAAACAGCGGATTTTTTACGTCGGGATGATAAAAATCTTTAAACTTGAGCATGACCTTCTCGCCGGTCGACGCAACCTGCACTTCCGCGACGTATTTGTCATAATCGACGCCGTAGCGGAAGCCGGAGAACGTAACTCTGTTAAGGTCGTTGTCGGACAGACCGAATCTCGACTCCGCAGTCACGACCGTATAGCCGAGTTCCTGGGCGTTTTTCGCAGTGATAACTACGCCGTTTTCCTCCGCAGGCTTTAGACCGGGCGCAAATTTGCCGCCCATGGTATAAATCGTGAAGCCGTAATCCGTCGCAAACCATTTGGCGTAAAGCGTCAGATCCTTTTCGCCTACGGGCCCCGCGAACTTCCAGAGCGTATCGTCGGCTTTGTTGAACCAGCCCGCAAAATAATATCCGTTATAAACGTCGATCTCCTTATCGGAGGGCTGTATCACGCGACCGGAACCGCGCGCCGCGGATACGTCGTGATAAACGCCGCCTTCCGCAAATAAAAGCTTGGGATCGCTGTGCGCGCTGTTGACTACGGTGCCGTCGGGCGTGTTCAATTCGAATTTGACTTTAACCACGTCGTCCGTCCAGGCGGTTTCAAAGCTCATGCCGCCCTCGATCACAAACGGGAAGCCCTGTTGAACGCTCAACACCTTATCGCTGCCTTTCACGGAGACGCTTTGCAGGGCCCTGCCGGATAAGGTCATCTTGAATGTATCGATAAACTCGTTCCACGTCTCGAAGGTATAGCCCTTTTCGACCTTCACGGTTGCCTTTGAATTTTTTGTCTCTCCGAAAAACGCTTTAGCCGTCCCGCCGCCGTTTTTATCCGCAAGGTCGAATTCATAATCGACGAGCGTCACTTTGCCCGACCTGTCTTTAAGGTGCAATCTGAAGCTTCCCGTCACCTTTTTGCCGTCCACCTCCGCGGTGACCGAAATACTGTGATGACCGGCAACCGTCAGCTTTGCAAGGTCGCTTTCGGATATCATATCCGATTTGACGGAGCCCATCGGCACTTTTCTTATCAACGCGCCCGTCTTTTTATCCGAATAGGCAATAGAGTACTGCACATAGCTTTCCAAATCGAATTCGTCAACGTAAATACTGTTGAAAACGGACGAAGGCTCTATCGGAAACGAAAACTTCAAGCTCGCGGTAGTCTCAACCTCCGTGCCGCTGCTTGTGCCGCTGTTGATATCGTTCGGCAGCTTATTCGGGTCCGAAGTCTGTTTGTTGCATGCCGCAAGAGAGAGCAGCATTATCAACCCCATCGTCAGGATAAACAACAAATTGAAGCGTTTTTTCATAATTTCCACCCTCGTACACGCGCGCGATATGCGCGCATACACTAATACATATATAATATTACTACAACCCTAAATATATGTCAATACCCGTTTGACGCGATTCCGCTTTCGCAAAACCGCATTCTAAACGGGTAATTTAAATTTTTACCGATATTGATTTATTATTTTTCAAAAAGCGCGGGTCGTCAGTCCCCGAAAATATCTTTGCGGATTTGAGCGAAGATCCTGTCGTTGTTTTCAAAATCCATCGCTTCTATGAAATATTTTTCGGCGGCGAGGTGGCTTTCTCTCGCTTTCTCAAGCTGGCTTACGGCAAACGCGATATAGGTCGCCGCGCTGTTTTTCTCCTCTTCGATATCCGCGGTGTCGGGCGCGTTTTCATATACGCATAAATTGACGGTTTCGGTAACGTCGTTGTCGAAATGGCCTATATCGCTTACAATCGCGGTATTCCCCGCTACAAATCCGTCCGCGATATCGGGATTTAAAGGATTGAGCAACACAGCGCCGCCCTCCGTCAGACAGCAAAGCTCGTCGAAAAATACTCTCCGCGCCGCCGCGCTGCCGTTGACCTTGAATATCTTCTTTCCTCTCAAGTGGTCATAGTAAACGTCTTCTCCCACGGGGCAGATAGCATGTGTAAAGAGCCTTCTGCGTTCTCCGCAAAGTCGATTGTCTTCGCGCAGACCGGACGCGAAAACCGCGGCGTAAGCCCTGATATCCGCCGCTTTAAGACCGCGGCTTTCCAATTCGACTTGATTGTTATAATGACATAAAGCGGACTTTAAGTGTTGATATGCGCGTATAAAGCTATACTTTTTGCGCGCAAGCAATTCCTTTATCCTTTCTTCGTTTTTGCAAAGCGCTTCGTGCGAAAGGCTGCTTGCCAAGTCGTATATAAAGTCTTTTATGGCTGGCAGATCCGCTCCCGTCGCGTGAGGCGCGGTCGCGTCTACGACGGCCGTATCCTTTTCCTTTATATAAACGCCGTCAAGGCTGTCCGGGTCTCCGGAGCAATACCACAGCTCGAAATCCAACCCCTTTCCCTTCGCCTCCGCGGCAATTCTCTTCAGCATAGAAGATTTTCCCGTGCCGGGTCCGCCCTTCAGAAGTATGACTCTGCGCTTATTTTTAAGCTCGTTCTCATAGTTGCTTTTAAACCCGTATCCCGTATTGTTGCCAAGAAAATATCTTTCCATATTTCACCTCGCATTATGCTATGAAAATATATACGTCGATTGTGAATAACTTTGCGTTTGCACGCATGAAACACATTTTTGAAAGTTTGCATAGCATACCGTATGAAAGAAAATAACCTGACAATTCATCAGACCGACGAGAGAATGTTTTTCCTTTCGCGGTTGTTGTGCAAGACGCAGTTCGCCACGCCCACCCACGTGTTTGCACCCAATATAAACGTAGACGTAAACGCCTTAAGCGAAATACCGGACGGCGCGAACGTTGTGCTCGGCAAATGCACGGACGAAGCGGCCGCGCTTGCGGAATGCCGCGGAATATCGCTTTTCAACATAATGAAAGACGAGAAATTTCAAGCCGTAAATTCGCGTTTGACGGCGGAGGGCGCATTGATGGCCATGATCGAGCACAGTCCGAAGTCTATCGCGGACTGTTACGTGCTTGTGCTCGGCTTCGGTAGAATGGGCGCGGCGGTCGCAAAGCTCCTCAACAAGCTGGATATCAAGCTCGACATAGCGACCACGTCTTCGCTGCGTCCCGCGTATGCTTTTGCAAACAACGTCATACCGATGCACGGCTTCGATTTTTCCGCATACGACATAATCATAAACACGGTGCCGTTGGCGGTAGTAAAGGACGTTGATCTCATGACGATGAAAAAAGATACGGTATACATCGACCTTGCGTCCAGACCAGCGATAAATCTCGAATATGCCAAATATCTTGAGATAGACGCCGACATATATCCCGCTCTACCTGCAAAAACCTGCCCGTACAGCGCGGCGATGGCTATGCAGGAGTACATCACGGAGGTAATAAAATGACAAAAATCGGACTTTGTATCACAGGCTCGTTCTGCACCTTCAAAAGCATTCTCGACGCCATAGACGAGCTTGTCGCGCACGACTACGACATAACCCCTATTTTCAGCTTTAACGTTTCCTCTCTCGACACAAGGTTCTTCAAGCAATCGGATTTTGAAAGCATCGTGATCGAAAAAACGGGCAAAACCCCGATCAAGACCATTGTCGACGCCGAGCCTATCGGCACATCCAAAGGGCTTGAGTTGATGCTTGTCGCGCCGTGTACGGGCAACACCCTTGCAAAAATCGCAAACGGCGTCACGGATACGCCCGTAACCATGGCAGTAAAAGCGCAGCTTCGCAACAACAGACCCGTAGTGCTGTCAGTATCCTCAAACGACGCTCTGGGCGCAAACGCTAAAAACATCGGCGCGCTGCTAAATACGAAAAATATTTATTTCGTTCCGTTCGGCCAAGACGCGCCGCTCAAAAAATCCAACTCGCTTATAGCGGATACGAAGCTCATCGTCCCGACATGCGACGAGGCTCTGAAAGGCAAACAGCTTCAACCCGTCATTATCTGACGACCTGCTACAAATCAAGCGTCCGCCTTTGCGGACGCTTATTCTTCACCGCAAAATAAGTCTTGTAAATTTGTCGCCTAAAATCAAAATCCTGTATTATTATAATTGCTTTTGTATTTTCGCGAGGATATAATATGTGCGGTATGAAAAAAAGCGCGGAAATCAACCTCACGTGCGGCAAGGTTTGGAAGACCCTGCTGCTGTATTCGCTCCCGTTGTTCGGCAGCGCGATGGTTCAGCAGTTTTACTCGCTGGTGGACTTATTGGTCGTAGGAAATTTCGCCGCGGAAGGCGCGCTTGCCGTCGACGCCATAGGAAACGCCACCGTCGTAGTCAACATTCTCCTCGCTTTCGCGCTCGGCGCAAACGGCGGCTGCTCCGTCACAGTCGCGCGATACAGAGGGGCGAACGACAACAAGCGCCTGCGTGAAACCGTCAACACCGCTTTGATCGCGTTCAGCGCGCTGTGCGCGATCCTTATGGCTCTCGGCTTCGGTCTGGGCAAGCTGTCCTTAAAGGCGTTGAGCGTGCACGGAGCATACTTCAATGATTGCGCGGACTATTTATACATCTATGTCGGCTCCCTGCCTTTTGTCTTTCTCTACAACCTCGGATGCGGCATCTGCTCCGCTCTCGGCGACTCGAAAACTCCATTCATATTCCTCGTAGTATCTTCGGTGCTCAATATTGCGCTGGATCTGCTGTTCGTATGCGCGTTTCATCTCGACGTTGCGGGCGCGGCGTGGGCAACGCTCATATCACAGGCAATTTCAAGCATACTCACTGTTTTCGTGCTCATAAAAAAGATGAAATCGGTCAAATCGGAAGAAACTCCGCGCAAATTCAACAAAAAAATATTCAAGGAGCTTGCCGTCAGCTCGATACCGATTATGCTGCAACAGTCGTTTGTATCTATAGGCAATTTCTTCGTCAACAAACGTATAAACGGTCTCGACGCCACGGGAGACGCGATCACAGGCTTTACAACGGCGTTCAAGCTTGTTTCAATCGCCAATATGGGCATAATGTCGATGACAAACGGGCTTGCCAATTTCGCTTCTCAAAACAAAGCCGCGGCGCAATATTCGCGCATCAAGCAGGGCTTTGTCGCGGTGCTTTCGTATTCTCTGGTGATAAGCATCGTGTTCCTCGCGCTTCTCTTATCAATTCCGAGACAGCTGACGGCTCTTTTCGTTCAGAGCGAAAAGCTGACCGAAGCCGCCATGGCTTATTCCGTCCAATTTCTCACTATAGTATCGAGCTTCCTGCCGGTAGTCTGCGTCAAGATAGTCGCCGACGGCGCGGTGCGCGGATGCGGCGGCAATTTAGGCTTCACCATAAGCACTTTTACCGATCTGATAATACGCGTAGCCCTCGTGTATGTTCTCACCGACGCAGGCTGGGGCTTCGCGGGCGTATGCTGGGCTTGGGCGATAGGCTGGTGCGTGGGCGCTGTGATCGCTCTCGGCTTCTGGTTCGGCACTAAATGTTTGCGAGGCGCGAAATACTTTGACAAAAAGCCGATCGACATACCACCGCCCACAGAGTGATTTCAAAAACAAAATAAAAAAGCGGAGTATAAACTCCGCTTTTTTTGAATTAAACTAATTATTTCGCGTCATCAACGCCCTGCGACGTACCGACGTAAACGACCTTATCGACTCTGTAAACAGTCGCGCCGGGCAGACTCTTAAAGCTGTTTTCCGCGTCTTTGGCAGCGTCAAGATTCTTATACCAAACTACTGCAACGTAGTTGACCAACTGCTTCGTTGCCCAAACTCCCTCTTTAAAATTGCTGTTGTTTTTGACAAGATTATAGACGGTTGCGCCGAGACCGGTTGCATCTTCGTTCAGTTTGACAACGGTGTAGCCTTTGTCGTTGAGCTTCTTCTCCGTGCTATTGGAGTTGCAGGCAGCAAGGCATACGCCAAGCACCGCAACGAGCGCGATAACAGCTATGACAACTGCGATTTTTTTAGTGCTGTTTGTTCTGTTCATAGGAATTATCCTCCTAATATTTTTGATAAATACATTATATATTTTTCTTCAACACCCGTCAACATCGATTGCAAAAAATATACGCTTGTAAGATAAAATAATCTTTATAATGAAGCTGTTTACAAGCTTCAAAAAGTCCACTGATTTCCATTCGAATATATCAAAGAAGCACACATTGCTGTGTGCTTCTCGTTTTTGGAAACCGGCATCGACATATCCTCCCGGGCACGTGTCCTCGTCGCAATTCCTCCGCTCGCTCGAGTGCCTCACTTCGTTTAGCACTGCTCGTCTGCCTATGATTGCTCCTTTGTTTAACGCAAATCTCTTCAGCTATCAAACAAGCAATATCGTGTATCCGCACAGTTTCGCTATCAATTTGCGTTAAATTGTTTTGGCTGGACACGGCATTAATACTAATTACTATATCGCAAAATACAAAAAGCACACTCATTTGAGTGTGCTTCTCGTTTTTGGAAACCGGCATCGACATATCCTCCCAGGCCGTGTCCAGCCAAGTACTTTCTGCGCGGTTGAGCTTAACTTCTGTGTTCGGTATGGGAACAGGTGGGACCTCAACGCCATAGACACCGGTATTGCTGAAGGTCGAACGCTTGCGCGTATCGTACATTCACAACTGCATAACTTCGAGAAAGGAGCATTTGCTGATTAAAATTAGGATTAGGCAAATTGTATTTTTTGATTGAAGCCCTCGACCTATTAGTATCGGTCAGCTTAACGCATTACTGCGCTTACACACCCGACCTATCAACCTTGTGGTCTACAAGGGGTCTTACTTGAAAAATCAAAGGGATATCTTATCTTGAGGCTGGTTTCACGCTTAGATGCTTTCAGCGTTTATCCAATCCGTACATCGCTACCCTGCTATGCCACTGGCGTGACAACAGATGCACCATAGGTACGTCCACTCTGGTCCTCTCGTACTAGGAGCAGAGCCTCTCAAATATCCTACGCCCACGATGGATAGGGACCGAACTGTCTCACGACG
>CANDBZ010000049.1 GCA_947383095.1 uncultured Clostridia bacterium
AGACGTGTGCTCTTCCGATCTTGCTTCATCACCGTCGCGCCGGAGCCGTCTCCCGATTGGCTCTTGACGGATAAAATCATCGTCAACTGCCACGAGCAATCGATAAAGCCTGTGCTCGTCGTCAACAAACGCGATATTTCGCCGCTTGACGTGTATGAATACCGCAACGTGCTCGACGTCGTTGAGTGCAGCGCGCAGACGGGCGATGGTGTCGACGGAATAGTCAAATGCTCGCTCGGAAAAACCGTGTGCTTTGCGGGACAGTCCGCGGTGGGCAAAAGCTCGCTTATAAACGCCGTGCTCGGCAGCGATTTGTTGGAGGTCGGCGAGCTCGCAAAAAAGATAAAGCGCGGCAAAAACACCACGCGCCGCACAGAGATCCTGTCGTTGGGAGAGGGGACCTATCTGGTGGATACGTGCGGCTTTTCAATGCTTGAAACGGTGGATATGCCGCCCGAGGAGCTGCGGCTGTATTTCGACGAATTCGAGGAGTTTCGTCCGCAGTGCAGATTCGGCAGCTGCACGCATATCGACGAGCCGGATTGCGCCGTAAAACCGCGCGTCGGGAGAGAAATCGGAGCGGGCAGATACCAAAGATATAAACAGATGTTTGAGGAGCTTAAGGCTCGCAAAGAAAGCAAATACGATTAAAGTGCGCATGCACGGGGAGTTGAGTATGATAAAAGTAGCGCCGTCTATTTTATCGGCAGATTTTTGCAAAATGGCGGAAGCCGTTAAAAACCTTGAGCTTTGGCAGGCGGATATCGTCCATTGCGACATCATGGACGGCGTTTACGTGCCGAATATAACCTTCGGCATGCCGATGGTGAGAGCGTTGAGAAAATATACGACCTTGCCTCTCGACGCGCATCTGATGATAACGCTTCCGGAGAAATACGTCGGGGAGTTTTGCGACAGCGGCGCCGATATCGTCACCTTTCATCCCGAAGCTTCGAAGGACACGCGCGGCGCGCTCGACACGATAAAAGGCAAAGGTAAAAAGTGCGGCGTGGCGGTGAACGCCGATATGCCTCTGGAAATAGCCTTGCCGTATTTTGCCGATATAGATCTGCTTGTGATCATGACGGTGCAGGCGGGCTTCGGCGGGCAGAGCTTTAAGGAGGACTGTCTCAAAAAGGCAAAGGAGGCTGACGTATTGCGCAAAAAACACGGATACGGCTTTCAAATAGAGGTCGACGGAGGCGTATGTCCGCAAAATATCGGGCTGCTCAAAGCCGCCGGCGTAGATATAGCGGTTGCGGGAAGCGCCGTATTCAAGGCTCAAGACCCTGCGGAAGCGGTGAAGCGCATGCAGATTTAAACTTGCGGTAACAACTTGCTCAATAGCGTCATAATGTGATAAAAACGGAGGGCGCAATGAACAAGATTATATGTGTAAATCCGCCAAAGATCGTAAAAGCGATATTGAGACTGTTTGTCAAAAATTCAAAGGACAAATAGCGATTAGGCGCGACGGCGTTCGCGCCTTTTTCACGCGCGGGAAGCAAAATAAAAACGGGACTTTTTCAAGCCCCGTCGGATATTGCAAAACATAAATTACGCGCGATTGACTTTGCCCGAACGCAAGCAACGAGTGCATACGTAAACCTCTTTCACGCTGCCGTTTTCGTTTGCTACCTTGACTTTTTGCACGTTGGGAGCCCAACTGCGCCTTGTTTTTCTATTGCTGTGGCTGACGGCATTGCCGCTCATCCTGCCCTTTCCGCATACACTGCAAACTCTGGACATAATACTACCTCCTAAATCGAACGGTGTTATTTTAGCAAATATAATTTTCTTTGGCAACTGATTTGCGCAACATTTGTGATTTAGTTGCAAAAAATATTTATATATAGTAAAATTTCTGCAAGGTGTAATATGTCGCTTTCGACTACAAACAAATTCGGAAAGATTTCCATCAGCGACGAAGCGGTGCAGGCGATAGCCTCTCACGCGGCGTCGGAGTGCTATGGCGTGGTAGATTTGGTATCACGCCGTTTCAGCGATAATTTCGGACAGCTTTTCAACAAGAATAAGCAGGGCAAGGGAGTCATCGTACAATCCGTTGACAACTTTATCTATATCGAAGTGTTTGTCGTCCTCAAGTTAGGGGTGAACGTAGACGCCGTAAAAAAGTCTTTATCGGACGCCGTAATGTTCTCTGTCGAGACCTTTACGGGCATGCGCGTAAAACGCGTGCACGTCAACGTTGTCGGCATCCGCGTATAATAGGAAAAACATATGATTAAAATAGACGGTTCAAAATTTAAAGAAATGCTTGCGGGCGGCGCGAGAGCGTTGGAATTAAACCGCGCTACCATAGACGAGCTTAACGTATTTCCCGTTCCGGACGGCGATACGGGCACAAATATGTCTTTGACGCTGTCATCGGCCATGAGAGAAGCAAACGCCTGTCAATCCGTGCATATCGGCGACATCGCGCAAGCGTTTTCAAGGGGCGCGCTCAAGGGCGCGAGAGGCAACTCCGGCGTCATATCCTCGCAGATTTTCAAGGGCTTTGCGTCCGCTCTCGACGGCAAGGCGGAGATGACTCCCAGATTGTTTGCTCAATGTCTCAAAAGCGGCACCGAAATCGCGTACAGCGCCGTTACGAAGCCGAAGGAAGGCACTATTCTTACGGTCATTCGCGTTATGGCGGAGGCCGCTACCGCGGCGGCGCGAGGGAAAAAGGTTGAATTTCCCGAATTTTTGAAAAAGGTTATCGACGCAGGCGAGGAAATTTTGCAAAAAACTCCCGATATGCTGCCCGTGCTCAAAAAAGCGGGCGTGGTAGACGCGGGCGGCAGAGGTATAGTGACCGTGTTCGACGGCATGTACCGCGCAATGATGGGGCTTGATCTGGCGCTCATCAGCGGCGAAAGCGTCAAGGTGCAGGAGCAAGCCGAGATCCTGGCTTCGTCAAAGGAATTCGATACTCTCGAAAACGATTATGAGAATATCACCTTCCAATATTGTACCGAATATTTTATCACGCATTTCAAAAACGAGACCACGGACGCCGCGATCGATAAATATCGCGATTATCTTATGACGATAGGCGATTGCGTGCTTGTGATAAGCGACACAGACCTCGTCAAGACGCACGTGCACACCAATCATCCCGACAGAGCTTTAAAGGCGGCGCTCAATCTCGGCGAGATAGAGGGCGTGAAAATCGAAAATATGATGGAGCAATACCGCAGGATCCACGCGGACGACGCCGTCGAAGAAGCCGAACTCAAAGAGAACGCGATAGTTTCCGTCTGCTGCGGCGACGGTATGTCGGCTATTTTCAAGGATCTGCTTGCCGACGTGGTGGTTGAAGGCGGTCAGACGATGAACCCGAGCGTCGACGCAATATTGACGGCAATAAACAGCGCTCAAGCCAAAAACGTTTACGTCCTGCCCAACAACGGCAATATTATTTTGTCCGCCAATCAGGCGAAGGAGCTTGCAAAGTCAAACGTGTACGTGATCCCCACAACCAACATGCCGGAGGGCATTTCGGCTTTGCTCGCGTACGACGGCGAGGGCGACGGCGAAGAAAACTATGAAAATATGTGCTCCACGCTCGGCAGCGTTTGCGTTGCGGAGATAACGCACGCCGTGCGTTCGACAAGAATGAACGGTTATTCGATCAAAGAGGGCGATATAATTGGTATACACGGCAAAAAAATAGTCGCAAAGAGCCAATCTGTCTCCGATACGGCTATAAATACCGTCAAAAAGATAGCTCAAGATAAGGACATGCTTACGATATATTACGGCAAAGAGGTGTCGCAGGACGAGGCGTCCATGCTGGTTGAAAGGCTTTCGGGCGAATTCGGAGATTTGGAAATCGCATGTTATTACGGCGGTCAGCCGCATTATTATTATATATTCTCCGCGGAATGATCTTATGCTCACGCTCGGTCAGATAAAGGGCGTCGGAGACGCCACGATAAAGAAGCTTCAGGAATTGGATATTAAATCGGTTTTTGAGCTTTTTTCTTTTTTTCCGTCAAAGTACATTGACTTGAAGTCGCCGATAAGCGTTTGCGACGCGCCGTGCGGACAGTTGAATTTGTTTGAGGGAACGGTGGAACGGGTGTCCGCGGTTTCCCCGCGGGGGAAGCGCGCGTTTTACGTAAATTTTTCCGACAATCTTTCCAACGGAAATAACATCCGTTTTAAGGTCGCTTTTTACAATATGCCGTTTATGCACACGCAGTTCGAGGCGGGACAGCAATACAGATTGCTCGGCAGGCTCGCTTCGGACAACGGTAAATACGAAATAGCTAATCCGCAGATAGAAAAGCTTGATAAGATCGCAAAGCTTGACGGCATGTTTACGGTATATCCGTTAAAGGGGGTGATCGGGCAAAACTCCTTCAAAAACATACTCAATAACGCGCTTGACGGCATAGGGCGGAGCGAAGGCAAATTCGCGCGCATAAACGAGGATATGAGCGGAGCTTTTGTCGATTTGCACCGACCCTCCGATTTCTATTCCGTTGAAAAGGCATATGCCCGGCTTGCCGCGATCGATATTGCGATAACGCTGTCGATTTACAGAAAACTGAAAAATCAAACGGAAAATAAACGAAAAGTATTCTATAATTATGATAATTTTAGAATAGATGACTATATTTCAGTATTGCCTTACACGCCTACAACGACTCAAAAAAAAGCGTTTGAGGACGTGTTTAATGATCTATGCTCTCACGAAAATATGTCCCGCATAGTCAGCGGCGACGTAGGCAGTGGCAAAACCGCAGCGGCTTTTTTCGCTCTTTGCGCCGCGGCATGCGGAGGAAAACAAGCCGCGCTGATGGTTCCCACGGAAATCCTTGCGGAGCAGCATTACAAAAAATTTAAGCCGTTGGCGGAAAGTCTGGGGATAAGCTGCGCTTTGCTGACCTCGTCTTTGTCGGCTCATGAGAAAAAAAGCATATCGAGCGGATTGAAAAGCGGCGCAATTTCCTGCGTTATAGGCACGCAGGCGCTTGTTTCCGATGCCGTCGAGTATAAAAAACTCGCTTTGGCGGTGATCGACGAACAGCACAAATTCGGCGTAAACGAACGCAACTTGCTTGAGAAAAAGGGCGCCGTCGATATTTTGTCGTTGACCGCCACTCCCATACCGCGCTCTATGGCGTTGACTTTTTACGACGATATCAAGATATCCAATATAAAAAAACGCGAAGACGCCGCGGTGAATATCAAAACCGAGATCGTCTCCGACGCCTCGGAGGGCGTACGGAAGGTGGCGGAAGCCTGCAGGCGCGGCAAACAGGCGTTTGCGGTGTGCCCGTCGATCGTCGACGCGGAGGGCTACTCGCTCACTTCTATAGAAGGATTTATGCGCGATTACGGACGTTTGCTTGAGGGTATCAGGGTAAAAGCGTTGCACGGCAAGATGTCCGCGGAGGAAAAAGCGCAAGCTATGTTGGATTTTGCGCGGGAAGAAGTGGATCTGCTTATCGCCACAACCGTAGTGGAAGTGGGTATAGATACGCGCGCAAGCGAGATGCTTATACTCAACGCGGACAGATTCGGACTTGCGTCGTTGCATCAACTGCGCGGACGGGTGGGAAGAGACGGCAGCGAAGCGCATTGCTATGTGCAAAGCGGCGCGTCAGGCGATAAGGCGCGTGAAAGATTGGAGATATTTCGAACAAACAACGACGGATACGTGCTTGCGGAGGCGGATTTTACTATGCGCGGAGCGGGAGAATTTATCGGCACGAAGCAAAGCGGCGCGTCGGCAACTCCGATTTTCGGCTTGCGCATGTCTGCCGAAATACTTAAGGACGCAAAAGAATACGCCGACGAAAACCTGCGCGATTTTTCACTTGAGGAGCTTGCGTCGCTTACAAGAAGATCTAAATCGAGAGTGGAGCAGTTTATTGCGGATCTGAATAAGGTCACGTTGAAAAGTTAAAAAATTTTAATATTTTTGCCCAAAAAGTGCAAAAAACCAGCGTTTTTAAAATGGATTTTACGAAATGTTGACATTTTTCAAAGAATTGATATAATAATATAAATGGTGGCGCAGTATTCTAGTCAGATTCCGCCGTGCCGGAGACGGGGGTAAAATATCGTCGCAGGGCATATCGATGAAGTTTCTGGTGATGGCTTCTTTTGCCCAAATTGGGGCTGTTGCTGGGAGTTAAGGTTTTTGGGCGGCTTGCAACGGCATGCAAACCCCGACCCAATCTCCGTGGAGACCCAACTCGGTAGAAAGCGTTTGCCTATCTACTGACTGGGGTGAAACCTGTTTATGCGGTGCTTCGGCGCTGTGTACAGAGTAGCCTGCTTTGAGTGATGCGGAGGGATACGAGAACCACGCGCTCGCGTATGGCCAATACGCAGGTGCGATTGCTCGTTGAAATCCGTGTTGCAAAAAAAGATAAGGCCGGAGGGGATCTGCCAAGGAAATCTTCTAGACTGTTCATCGTAGACAGCTTGGGGATTATAGTGTGCTCTTAACGGCGATTCGGTTTCCGCAAGGATATGCGATGTTATCGGAAACGTCTTGCACGGCGACGGCAAGTTTTCGCATAGGGAAATCCTACCGAACCTATGGCGCAAGGTTTACCCAAGTTGTTGCCACCATAAAATTTGAAATCAGAGGAGTATTTTGGATACTTTAAACGATAACGATAATACCGGCTCCCGCAAATTGAAATCGGACGTTAGCGACGATACGTCGACGTCCGTTTTACGCGAAAGATCGGAGACGGTGCAGAGAATCACGGTGCAGTCAAGCCACGTCGTCTCCGACGGACAAAAAATTGTTGACGCGAAAGCCGACGGCAATCCCAAAAAGAAAAAAACAAAGAAAAAATACAATACCTGGTGGATAAAAGCGGCGGTTATTTCATTTGTTTTGGCTGCTTTTTTCAGTTTTTTGAGTGAGTTGACGGCCTCTGCGGAGCAAATCGTGGTGATCGTGCTATTGCTTGCTTTCCTTATCCTCGCGAGCATCCTGTTCGACGCGATAGGCGTTGCGGTGACCTCATGCGACGCGACCCCTATCATCTCCATGGCTTCCCGCAAGGTATACGGCGCAAGGACGGCTATGTGGCTCGTCAAAAACAGCGGCACGGTGTCAAGCATTTGCAACGACGTGATAGGCGATATTTTCGGTATTATATCGGGCGCGTGCTCCGCTGCGGTTGTCGTGAAAATAGCGCTGACTCTCGGAGAAGAATGGCAGCGTTGGCTGACTATAATAATATCGGCGGTGGTGTCCGCGCTGACTATAGGCGGCAAAGCCTTTATGAAAAACATAGCGATAAACAATTCCAAGGATTTCGTTATGTTCGTCGCGCGGCTTGTAGCCGTGTTCAATAAGGACGAGAGAAAGATACGCAAAAAGGAAAACGCGCAGAAAAAACAAAACAAATCGGACGGGAAAGCGCGCGTAAAGCAATCCGATAAACCGAAGGACGACGACCGCGCATGAGACTTGACAAATATATACAGACGCGTTTCGGTTTGAGGTCGCGCACGTATGCGGAAAATCTTATAAAGACGGGTTGCGTATATGTCGACGGCAGTGCGGAGACAAAGCCCGCGTGCGAAATAAACGAAGAAGAAGTTAAGATCGTCGACGACGGATACGCCTCTCAAGGCGCATATAAGCTCCAGGAAGCGTTTAAAGTTTTTTCTCTTGACGTGCAAGGAAAGCTTTGCGCGGATATCGGCTGCTCGAACGGCGGATTTACCGATTGTCTGTTGCGCCACGGAGCGCGCGGAGTCGTTGCGATAGACGTGGCGGAGTGCGCGTTGCCCGATGAGATACTGAAGAGCGGCAAGGTCATTTTTGTTCGCGCCAACGCGCGCGAGCTGCCGACCGATTTGGAAAAGGTCGAATTCGTATGCTCGGACGTGAGCTTTATTTCCTTGAAGCTCTTATTGGGAGAAATTTATAAGCTGCTCAAAGAGGGCGGCGAAGCGGTTACGCTTGTCAAGCCTCAATTCGAGCTCGATAAAAACGCTCTCAACAAGAGCGGAATAGTCGCAAGCGAGAAATTGCGTTTACGTGCGCTGAAAGAGGTCAGATTATATGCGGAGAGTATCGGCTTCGACGTTTTGGCGGAGGCTCTGTCGCCGATACGCTTTCAAAACAAAAATATAGAATATCTTTTGCATTTGAAAAAGCGAAATTTATAAACAGATATGTATTTTATGCGTAATTATGCAAAATTTTAATATATGCCGTTTTGAACGGCATATAATTTTTTATTGATAATTCAAAAGCTATCGGTCATAAAATTTCTCAACCGTTTTTCTTGGAGCGCACTATAACTATTACAATTATAATAATAGCTAATAATATTCCGGACAGTCCTCCGATTACTTTCGCGCCTAATTCAGATATACTAAAAAGCATTTCTATCATATAAAAATCATATCATATTTATCGCCAAAGTCAAGCGCGAGCGACATATTCGTATGATTTGCGGCTTTTTATGCAACGATCATGTATAATAAATATACAAAGATTTTGCAAAATTATGCATAGTTTGCTTGAATTAAATTTTTGTATAGTGTATAATACGGACGCAAACTTTGAGGAGCCGTATGAAAATTGCAGTTGTGACAAAACCCGATATGACGGATTGCCTGCTTCGAGGCGAGGTTGTGGAAGCTATGCGTGCCGACGCATATTTCGATGTTGTCGAATGCGTTCGCTGCGACGATATACCCTTGGATTCGGACG
>CANDBZ010000050.1 GCA_947383095.1 uncultured Clostridia bacterium
GGACGGAAGCGTGGTACTGCCCGTCAACAAATTGAGCTACGGCTTTGTCGTGGGAGGCGGAGAATACGGATCCGTAAAGGATAAGGCGGAGGCGTATCCGTACAGCGCGGCATGCGGAGGCGGCGTGACCGTTACTCCCGTCGGATTTCTTATCTGCGGCAGAGAAAAGAAATTTGTAAGCGTCGATAAAAGCGAGCAGTCAAATAAATGGATCGACCTGCTAAAAGGCGTGGCAGATACGTTCAAACAGGAGTGAAGTATAAATGGATAAGAAAAAAATATACTCCGTGATTATGTTTTTGTTTGTGTCTATCGTTGTGATAAACAGCGTTGTGTTGATAGGCGTAAATAGCAAAAACAACGGAAATTCAATAAAAAGTATTCTAAAAAACATCAATATTGATAAATATATTGACGTTTCTACCGATGAAAAACCGCAAAACGACGATAATGTTGATCCCGATTTTTCATACGACGAAAACGAGGATGAGGAAAAAATCAGGACGACGGTTGTGCAGAGCGCGCGCGGCGGCATAGTTATGGAGCAATCCACTCGCAGAGTTTTGCTTGACGAAAATATGAATGTAAGATGCTTTCCCGCAAGCACGACGAAGGTGCTGACGGCGCTCGTGGTGCTGAATACCTTGCCTCTCGATACGATCGTGACCGTGCCTAAAGAAGCGGAGGGCGTCGAAGGGTCGTCGATTTATCTGCGCGCGGGGCAGAAAATAAGCGTTGAAGATCTGCTGACCGGCATGATGTTGAGAAGCGGCAACGACGCCGCTACCGCGCTGGCAATAGAGACTTCGGGCAGCGTTCCGGAATTTGCTATCCTTATGAATGAAACGGCAAGCGCTCTGGGCGCAAAGTCTTCAAATTTCGTCAATCCGCACGGCTTACACGACGAAGCGCATTTTACGACCGCGTTCGACCTTGCTCTGATCACCGCCGCGGCATACGACAATCCCGATTTCGTGCGCATAGCATCCCTGCGAAAGGCAAAGATAACGATTGACGGAGAGCCGTCGTATATAGGCAACAAAAACAAACTGTTGACCTTTTACGAGGGGGCAAACGGAGTAAAGACGGGGTACACCAAGCGCAGCGGCAGGTGTCTTGTCGGCGGAGCGGAAAGAAACGGCATGCAGCTTATCAGCGTCGTTTTGAATTACAACGATATGTGGAACGACACCATGAGAATGCTCGATTACGGCTTCGACAACTACGACATGACTCCGCTTGACGAATCGCTTTTGCAATACCGCGAGGGCAAGCGACCCGTCGAAATACTGTCGCCCGTTCCGTCTACGGGAGATTGGAAGGACATAAGGTATCCTTTGAGAAAGGACGGCAGCGAATATATCGTGCCCAAAGCGGCTTAAGATTAACAAATACAATTTGACCCGTATTTTATACGGGTCAAAATTTTTATATTCTCAACTTTTGTGCGCGGAGTCGAAATCGCTTGCATACGGCAGCGATTTAATGTATAATTCAAGAAATTATTATAGAAATATCGGCGCGGCTATGCGATCGCAGGGCTGCGCGGGAGAAATTATGCGGATAAACAAATATCTTGCGGAGTGCGGTCTGTGCTCCCGCCGTAAAGCGGACGAATTTGTCAAAGCGGGCAGAGTGAGCGTAAACAAGCGCGTCGTGCGCGAGGTGGGAAGCGAAATAGACGTCGACAACGACGTGGTGTATGTCGACGGCAAAAAGGTTGTGAGAGCCACGCATTTCGACTATATCATGTTCAATAAGCCAAAGGGCTGCGTGACGACCGTGGACGACGCGCGCGACAATAAGAGCGGAAGAAAATCCGCGGAAGAGCCCGAGGACAAAAAGCCCGTCGAGGCAGCCGAGGGAGAGAAGAAAAGACCGCGAAAAACTGTCATGGACTATCTGGGCGACTATAAAAGCAAGCGGCTTTTCCCCGTGGGAAGGCTGGATTATGACAGCGAGGGTCTGCTTTTGCTGACCAACGACGGCGACATGACGTATAAGCTGACCCACCCGTCAAGCGAAATTTCAAAGACGTATATCGTACGCATAGAAGGCGGCATAGAGGAGAGCGATTTGGCGATATTGCGCAAGGGCGTGACCGTTGACGGCGTCAAGTACGGGCGTTGCAAGGTCAAGGTCACGGGCGTAGAGGACGGCGAAACGCGTCTGGAGGTAGTCATTTTCGAGGGTAAAAACAGAGAGATACGCCGCATGTTCGAGGCGGTGGAGAAAAACGTCGTGTTTCTCAAGCGCGTAGCCATAGGAGAATTGAGGCTGGGCGGACTTTCGCGCGGCGGATACAGAGAGCTGAACGAGGGAGAAATAGCGTATCTCAATAAGCTTTGCGGCTTGGATTGAGCGAGGCGGATATATGAACATACTTATCACAAACGACGACGGATATTCTGCGCCCGGTATAAGGGCGTTGGCGCAAAGGCTCGCCGGCGAAAACAGCGTGGTCGTGGTCGCGCCCAAGGAAGAGAGGTCGGGTTATTCGCACATGGTAAACTTTTTCGGCGGTATCACTTATGAGAGGATAGATATGCCGGACGGGATAGAGACGTACGCCGTTGACGGTTCGCCTGCGGATTGCGTTATATTCGCGGTCAAGCACCTGTTTGCGGAAAGCAAATTCGACGTCGTGCTGTCGGGCATAAATTCCGTGCTTAACATAGGCTCCGATATCATCTATTCCGGCACGTTCGGCGCGGCGCAGGAGGGCACGTTTCACCGTATCCCATCCGTTGCGGTGTCGTTGAGGACGCGGGGCACGCGGGAATACGCGTTCGCGGCGGATTTTATCGCGCGCAATCTTGAAGGATTGATCGGATATGCGGTGGAAAACGTCACGGTAAGCGTGAATATCCCTTGCGTGAGAAAAGAAGATATTGCCGGCGTCAGAGTCGCGCCCATCACATACCGTCCTTATGACGAAAAGTATTTCTGCGTAAAAAACGACGACGGGAAAGATGTGTATTTCGTCGACGGTCATGCGCAAAAGAATTACGAATACGACAAAGACGGAGACTGCGCGCTTTGCGCGCAGGGATATATCACGGTAACTCCCATGCAGCTGCTCGGCACCGATTACAAAACCCTCGAAGCAATGCGGGGCGCGGAGTTCGCTTTATGAACGTAGGCGTGATAGGAGCGGGCGCGGCGGGGACGCTGGCGGCGATCTTGCTTGCAAGGCAGGGCTTGCGGGTGACTTTGTTAGAGAAAAACGAGAAAATAGGCAAAAAGCTGTATATCACGGGCAAGGGACGGTGCAATCTCACCAATAATTGCGATTTGCAGACGTTTTTTCAAAACGTGGTTCGCGGCGAAAAATTTCTTCGCTCCGCGCTTTACGGTTTCACTCCGCAGGACGCGATGGCTTTTTTCTCGGAGGCAGGGTTGGAGCTCGTGACCGAGCGCGGCAACAGGGTGTTTCCTGCCTCGCAGAAGTCGTCGGACGTCATCAAAGCTTTGGAAAGAGAGCTTAAGCGCGCAGGAGTCGATCTGAAGCTGAACTGCAGCGTCGAATCCATCCGCCTTGAAAGCGGCGTTTTCGAGGTCGCGGCATGCGGCAGGAATTATGCTTTCGACAAGCTTATAATTGCGACGGGCGGCATAAGCTATCCCTCGACGGGGTCTACGGGCGACGGATACAAATTCGCGAGGCATTTCGGGCACGCCGTAACGGAGCCGAAGCAGGCGCTTGCGCCTATCGTCGTGAAAGAAAATATCGCTGGTCTGCAGGGCATATCCCTCAAAAACGTGGAATTGAGCGCGATAGGCGGGGACGGAAAAAAAATCGAGAGCGCGTTCGGCGAGCTTATGTTTACGGACAGAGGCGTGTCGGGGCCTATAGCGCTGACGCTATCGTCGTATATTAACAGGAAAAGCGGCGTTAAGCTCGTGTTGGATCTGAAGCCGGCTCTTAATGAAAAGCAACTCGATTTGCGTATACTTCGCGATTTCGAGGAGCGCAAAAATCAAGATATAAAAAACGTTACGAGGGCGCTTTTGCCGGACAGACTGAACCTGTATGTGTTAAAAAGAGCGCATATTGCAGAAAATACAAAGGTGAACGCCGTCACAAGGGAAGAGAGAGCCGCGCTCGCGCAGACGGTAAAAAATCTGGTTTTCGAGGTGAAGTGCCTTGCGCCGTTTCAACAGGCGGTCGTCACATCGGGAGGAGTGGACCTGAAACAGGTCAAGCCGTGCGGAGAAAGCAAGCTTATAGAAGGCTTGTATTTCGCGGGCGAAACGCTGGACGCGGACGCGCTCACGGGAGGCTTCAATTTGCAGATCGCGTTTGCGACGGCGGCAGCCGCCGCAAACGATATAATAAAAAAATGTAAATAAGGCGCGTTTTGCGTCTTAAACCCGCGCATGCGGGAGGAGGATAAAATGCTTAATATAGCTATAGACGGACCTGCCGGAGCGGGAAAAAGCACCGTGGCAAAAGCCGTTGCAAAGGATCTGGGGCTTATATATCTCGATACGGGCGCGATGTACCGCGCGACCGCGTATTACACTTTGCAGCAGGGCATCGACGTGTGCGACGAGGAAGCCGTCAAGAAAATGCTGGACGGCATGTCTATGAACATAATATACGAGGACGGCGCACAGCAGATCTACGTCAACGGGTTGAATACTACTCCGTATTTGCGCGAGCATTATATGTCAAAAGCCGCAAGCGACATTTCCGCTTTGCCGCCCGTCAGATATAAGATGGTTGACCTTCAACGCGAGTTTGCAAAGACTCACGACGTGGTGCTGGACGGCAGAGATATCGGCACCTTCGTTCTGCCCGACGCGAACTGCAAGTTTTTCATGACTGCGACGCCCGAGGAGCGCGCTACGCGCAGATATAAGGAGCTTGTCGAGAAAGGGCAGAGCGTGGATTACGATACGCTTTTGAAGGATATAATGCAACGCGACTACAACGATTCGCACAGAGAGGTCGCGCCGCTCAAGCAGGCGGAGGACGCGGAGTATCTGGATACGACGAATATGAGCATAGAGGACGTAGTCGCGCACATCAAAGAGGTGGTGCATATCAAGACGAAGCCGCAGCATACCGCGACAGCTTCGTCGGAAGTAAAGGTGGGCGATAAGCGCGCCGCAAAGATGAAAAAATATTATAAGGAGCAAAAGAGCTTTGCGTTTTATAGGTTTTTGAGCGTAATTTTGAGACCGATACAGGCGATTTTATGGCCGATAAAGGTCGTCAATAAGCAAAACGCGCTCGACGTCGAGGGCAACGCGATATATACCTGCAATCATTATTCAAAGGTGGATTCCTTCATCCCGTGCTTCAAGCTGTTTAAGCGCGAGGCGCATATCCTTGCCAAATACGAGCTTTTCAAAGTGCCGATAGCCGGTTGGTTTTTGCACAAGATGGGCGCTATCCCCGTCCGCCGAGGCGAAGCGGATATAGACGCGGTCAAAGCTGTGCTTAAGGTGCTTAAGGACGGCAAAAAGCTGTTGATTTTCCCAGAGGGCACGAGGAATAAGCTCGGCACGCAGGATATGGCGGAGCTGAAGACGGGCACCGCTCGGTTTGCAATAAGAACCAAATCGCCCATCGTGCCCATGCTGTATTATTCCGCGCCCAAGCTATTCAGACGTAATTGGCTGTATATCGGCGAGCCGTTTACGCTGGAGCAGTTTTACGGTGCGCGCACTCCCGAGCAAATGCACGAGGCTACGGAGGTTTTGCGGCAGAAGATGGATGAAACGAGAAGGCTGTGCAACGAATACGTTCACGGCTTGAAAAACAAATGGAAGAAGGGCGTAAAGTGAAGATAACGGTTGCCAGGCACGCGGGGTTTTGCAGCGGGGTAAAGGCCGCCGTCGACAAAGCATTGGAGCTTGCGGAAAAATACGGACATATTTATACGCTCGGCGAGCTTGTGCATAATGAGCTCGTTACGGATTTTCTGCGTTCTAATCATGTAGATAGCATAGATTTGTCCGAAACGGACAGGCTGAAAAGCGGGGACGTCGTGCTCATACGCGCCCACGGAGTGCCCGTCGAGGTCGAGGAGGCTTTGCGTGAAAAAGGATTGATCGTCGAGGACGCGACCTGTCCCGTTGTCAAACGCAATCAGGATATCGCCTCAAGAGAGGCGCAAAAGGGCAACTACATACTCATCGTCGGAGATGAAAAGCATGATGAGGTGATCGCGCTAAAAAGTCGCGCGGGCGAGTTTTCAAAGGTAGTCACGGACGTGCAAGAGAGCGATTGCGACAGCGAAAGGACCTCGGTTTTGTTTCAAACCACCGTTTTGCAGGAGAAATTTGATAAAATTGCCGATTTTATAAATAAATTTGAAAAAAATCGGCACAAATCATTCGACATTTTCAATACTATTTGTTACAATACCAAAGTAAGGCAGGACGAGGTGCGCTCGCTCGCGCGTAGCAGCGACGCGGTGTTGGTGCTCGGCTCTCCGAGCAGCGCGAATACGCGCCGTCTGGCGGAAGTGGCGAGAGAGGTCAACCCAAACGTGTTTTTCGCCTCGAGCGTCCGCGAAGTCGAGTCTTGCAAAAACTTATTTAAGGATTTCGATAGTGTATCCGTTGCGGCAGGGGCGTCGACTCCGCCGTGGCTGATACGGGAGGTAAACAAACTTATGAGTGAAACTCAAAACATCGCTGAAAACACAGCAGAAGTTGAAGCGAAAAAAGAGGCAACGCTTCAAGAGCAACCTGTCACAGAAAACGAGTCTATGTCTATGGACGACCTTATGAAGTCGGCAAGCACTGCGGGCAAATATGTGTCGTACAAGGTCGGTAAGCGCATCAAGGGCACCGTCATCATTGCCGATGACAAGGGCGTTTATGTCGCTATCGGCGGCAAAAAAGACGGTTTCATTGATAAGTCCGAGGCTTGTCTTGACGGCAACTACAATCCGTCCGATTTCAAGCAAGGCGACGAGATCCAAGCCATCATCACCGATGCGAACAATAAGGAATACGTCGCTCTCTCCAAAAAAGCGGTCGACCAGGTGCGCGTAGAAGAGGAAATGGCGGAAGCCGCATTGGCGTCCGGCGAGTTCTCCGTTGTGATGACGGAGGTCGTCAAAAACGGTCTGCGCGGCAAATTAGGTCCATATACGGTGTTCGTCCCCGCGTCCCAGATCAAGATCGGTTACGTCAAAAATCTCGAGGATTATAAGGGCAAGACGCTGCGCTTGACCTATGCGCCTCCCAAGGCGACGGAGAAGGTTGCCGACGCCGCGGAAGCGGAAGCGACCGAAGCCGTTGCAGAGGGCGAAGTCAAAGAGGAAAAGCGTCAGAGAAAGTACAGCATCACCGCGTCTCAACGCGTCATCCTCGAGAGAGAAAAGAAAGAGAAAGAGGATAGATTCTGGGGCAGTATGCACGTCAACGACATCGTGACGGGCAAGGTGAAGAGATTTACGCAATTCGGCGCGTTCGTCAGCGTAGACGGCTTCGATTGCTTGGCGCATATCTCGGAATTGAGCTGGAACAGGATCAACGACCCGTCCAAGATCCTCAAGATCGGCGAGACAAAGGACTTTGTCGTGCTCAAGCTCGACAGAGAAAACAACAGAGTTTCGCTCGGCTATAAGCAGTTGCAAAAGAAGCCCTATGAAGTCGCCGCGGAAAAATATCCCGTCGGCACGGTCATCAAGGGCAAGGTTGAGAGGATATTCCCGTACGGCGCGTTCGTGTCTATCGAGGACGGAATAGACGGTCTTGTGCACGTCTCGCAAATCTCGCATAATTGGATAAAGGATGCAAACGAGCTCCTTACCGTGGGGCAGGAAGTCGAGGCGAAGATAATCGGCTTCGAGGATACGCGCATCACGCTTTCCATAAAAGAGCTGTTGCCCGCGCCCGAAGAGACGGTTGTCGATACCGAGGGCGAGGTCACGGAGGAAGAAAAAGCGTCCAAGCGCAGCTCCAGAATGAAGAAGTTCGAGCAAAAGGTCGCAGACGGAGAGGGCAGAAAAGAGCGTCGCGCTCCCAAGAAGGAAAGCTCGAACGAGCCTAAAGAATGGGTGTCCGGCAGCGGTTCCGCTTCCTTCGGCGATTTGATTAAGGGACTCAACCTCGAGCTTGCCGACGAAGAAGTCAAAGAAGAAGCTCCCAAAAAGACGACCCGCAAAAAGAAAACAGAAACCGTTGATGCGGAATAATCAAAATGTATTTCAACAAAAAGCGGAGAGAATTTTCTCTCCGCTTTTTATTTTGTTTATTCAGTTTTAGCACGGTTAAGCTTTTATGAACTGTTTTATCGCCGTGCGCGCCAACAGGTCGCATCTGTTGTTAAGCTCATTGTCGGCGTGTCCTTTGACCTTGACAAACGATACGTCATGCTTTTTCATCAAAGATAAAAGCTCTTGCCATAAATCCACGTTTTTGACTTCATCCTTGCTTGCCGTGCGCCATCCGCGGGATATCCAACCGTCTATCCAATTTTTCAAAAACGGGTCTACAGAGTA
>CANDBZ010000051.1 GCA_947383095.1 uncultured Clostridia bacterium
TGGGATAGAAAATAAACACACGTCGCGAAGCGAGGGTTTGCGTTGAGCGCAATCGGAGCCGGCACGGAAGCTCACCCCGTCGGGGCGAGCATTACTATGGCGTCGCATATGGGATAGAAAATAAACACACGTCGCGAAGCGAGGGTTTGCGTTGAGCGCAATCGTAGTCGGCACGGAAGCCCACCCCGTCGGGGCGAGCTTCACAAAACAAGGTATAAGGTAAACGCGTTTATAATTAAAAAGCACGACGTCTGCCTCGCTTTTCAATTTTCATTCCGCTTTTCGCACCGACGCGCTGCCGGAAATCGATTTTTCGACTTGAGGGTCGCCCCAATATTCGACGTCGGCAGATCCGCTCACACTTATCGACAAATGCTCGCTTACTTTGACCTGCGCGGTCACGCTTCCGCTGGACTGCAACACGGCGCGCGCAACGGCAAAATCGCGCGCCCATATTTCGCTTGAACCCGACGAATGCACGTTCAAGACCTCGCCCTTGCCGGCGAGCGCGATATCAGCGCTGCCGGACACCTCGATATTTACAAGCGGCGATTCAAGCTGCGTGCAAGCGACATCCGAACTACCGGAGGCATAAACGCGCAATTCGTCAGCTTTTCCCGACAATCCTATATCCGCCGCTCCGCTGCAATCAATACAAACTTTTTTCATGCTCCCATTCAATTTTACCGTGGCGCCGCCCGACACGCTCACTTTGATGTCGGACGCAACGATGTTTTCGCCCCCGACGACCGCGGCGCCGCTGACGTCAAGGTCTATATCGCCGTATTGCCAAGACGGCAACGAGATATCCGATGCGCCTCTTATATTCGCGTCTATGGCGAGCACGACGTCGTCGGGAACGGTGACGACGACCTCCGTTGTGTTAAACCTGCAAAATAAACGCTGTATCCAGTTTTTCCAGCTCCACCGCCTTTCTTTGAAGCATAGCTTGCCGTCTTCGACGCTTACCGCCGTATCGGAATACTGATTGACGGAATATCTTACGCCGTATCCCTCGCCCCTTTCAAACTTAAGTGAATGCGGCTCGTAAAAATCCAATCGCAAGCTGTCGAACGCAGCCTCCGCAACGAAAACCTGCTCTGTGTATTCAAGCTTTTTAAACGCCATTTGTTGATCTCCTTTGAAATATACCGCGCAGCCCGCGCCGCTCATAATTCCGCCAATAAGAAGGACTATCGCCATCGCTATAACAAATTTTTTCATTTCTCTCCTCCTATACTCGAAATAAATTTACCGTATGCCTTTGCAAAAGCTATTGCCGCCGCAAATATCATACACCCTATCGCAAATACGACTATGCCTATGCCGAAGACTATAAGCCAGGCTCCCGTGCTCATGGAAATCACGAAAAAGCTGCTTATTATCACCGCCAATCCCGCAACGGGCAAAGCGACGCCGACGGCAAACAGGACTATTGCAAAGCCCAGACCTATGATTGCGCCGAGTATTGAAAATATCAACGAAACTACGTTTGAATCGGAGTCGGCTTTGCTTTTTATTTGCGTTGCGGACGCTTGCGACGCGTTTGCGGACTGATACTGCGGAACGGGGCGGAAATACGCCTCCGATTCATAGACGGGTCCTCTGCTTATGAAAACCTTCGGCTCGTCCTTATCGTCCTCCGGTTTTGCGAAACCGTCGTTTTCACGCACGTTCTGCGCCACGTCCTCCGGAAAGCCGAACTCCTTTATGATATCCTCTTCCTTCTGACCGTCGTCAAGCTTATCCTGATACATCTCTTCATAGTAGTTCAATACGGTGCGCTTTTCCTCTCTTGTCATACCCTCGCGGCTCAAAGCGCGCTCCAACTGCGACATCCAAATGCTTTTTCTCATATTGCCATCTCCTTAACCTTGCAAAAATCTGTAGACTTCCAACATTTGATTCATATCTCTGTAAAACTCTTTAAGTTGCTCCCTTCCCTTGTCGGTGATGCGATAATACTTGCGCAATCTTCCGTTGTAAAGCCGATTGTGAACGCTCACCGCCCCGGAGGATTCCAATCTCTTCAAAACGGGATAAAGCGTCGATTCCGTTATTTCGATATAAGGGGAAATCTGTCCGATTATTTTATAACCGTACGATTCTTCATCCCTTATAGCCGCAAGCACGCAACCTTCCAATAAACCCTTTTTCAGTTGAGAATCCATTTCCCCTCCATACTCTTTTATACATAATACTATACATTGCATAGTATTGTTCGTCAAGCGTTTACGCATATTTTTTCAGACAATATCATCGCCGCCGCCCGAATATTTTTTATAATTTTAATTATATTTATTATCTATATTTCATAAATAAAGCGCCGCGAACAGACTACGGCGCTTTGAAAAAAAAGTATTTATATACTTTTCGCATTTGCAAAAATGTCGCCGACATTCGCCTGCTTTAATTTCACAATAACACCTATAAAGTATCCGAATGAGTTTTAAAAACGTCAATACAAGATAATGATAAAGGGAGAATTTTAGGGAGTATGGTCAATTTAGCTATTTTTGCGGAGCGTTTACAGGATTTGATGCTGGAAAACGGCATGGATGTTTCTCGGCTTACCGAGATAGCGCAGGTCAACCGCTCGTCTGTAAACAGATATCTGGCGGGCACGAGACTGCCATCTGTCGCGACTTTGCTGCGGATGGCAAGCGCTTTTCGCTGCACGTGCGATTTTTTGTTGGGCATCGACAGCGAAAACTATTGCTCGGCATTCAAAGAAGCTCCCCCATTCGACGTGCAAATAAGGTATCTACTGCAAAAATTCGATAAAACGAAATACCGACTACAAAAAGAAACGGGAATTGCCGAGTCCGCCATATATTATTGGCTCAACGGCTCGCACGCGCCTCGCGTCGACGACGTTGTCAAGCTTGCCGAGTGCTTTAACTGCTCCGTAGATCATGTGCTCGGCAGGACGAACTGACAAGCTACGCAAAAAAAAGACCGCATCGGCATTGCGGTATTTTCATATACGTTATTCTTCGTCCTCGTCTTGCTCGAAGTCGTCGTAAAGTACCTCGTACTCGGTGTCGAGAGTCGCGGCGTTGACGATAGCCTGCCGCGTCGCCTCCACCGTCGCAGATTGCAAAATCGCAAAGTTCACAACGGTTTTTTTGCCGCTTGCCATGCAAAACACGGTATCGCCGTCATAGTCCGTATGCACGGGACGTATCGCCCTCGCAAGCCCGTTATGCGCGATGCTTGCAAGCTTGTTCGCGCCAATCTTATTTATATTAGCGTCCGTGATGACGCAGCCTATCGTAGTATTCGCTCCGAACAAAAGCCTTGAAACGTCGCACTCCGCAAGGCATTTTTCGGTATTTATAAACCCGTTTTTTCCCTTTGCGCCGGCAATGATCTCTTCGCCGTCGTATACGTCGCCCAACGCGTTGACTACTACTATCGCGGTCACGGTTACGCCCGTCACCTTCACGGTAGCCGCCCCTATACCGCTTTTACAGGCGCATTTAAGCCCGCGTATCTTGCCCACCGTCGCGCCGCGTCCCGCGCCGATATTGCCGAAAGTCGGCGTTCTGCTTGCATTTTCGCATGCTTTAAACCCGTATTCCGCCGTAGGCCAATGATAATCCTTTTGATTGAGGTCAAAGATGACCGCGCTTGACACTATAGGCACGATCTTCCCCGCCGTTTTGTATCCGTAGCCCTTGCTTTTAAGATACTCCATTACGCCGCAGCTTGCCTCAAGACCGTATGCGGAGCCTCCCGCCAACACGACCGCGTTTATCTTCTGCATCATCTTTTCCGTTTGAAGCAGATCTGTTTCGCGCGTCCCGGGCGCGCCTCCGCGCTGATCGCAGCCCGCAACGGCTCCGTTTTTTGCGAGTATCACGCTCACGCCCGTATACTCGTCGTTGTAATGCCCTATTTCAAACCCTTTCGGGATAATCAGATCCATGTTCGCCTTCCTCACTCCTCGCCGTCTTTGACAATATCATCGATAGTGAGTTGTTCATATCTTATAAATTTATCGAAAAAATCCGCGACGTCGCATTGCACTCTGTCCGCGCAGTGCTCGAGCGCGATATCGTGTCTTGCGCCCTCGTACAAATGCAACTCGCAGTGAACTCCGTTCGATTTATACATTTTATACAGCTTCTTTACGCCCTTTCCCTTCCTGCCGACCGCGTCCTCCGCGCCGCTGAAAATTCCTATCGATACCGAGGGATCTAGCTTGCAAAGCGCGCGCTTGCCATACAGCTTCGCGGTGTTGCGAAGCATTGAGAAGGCAAAATTCACGCTCATAGGCACGTTGGCGTATTTGTCGGCGATAAGCTCCTGTCTGCGCTCCGGCACGCTGTTGACCCAATTTATGTTTTTATTGATAACGGGACGCCAATTTTTTGCGACAAGCCATATAGGCGCGACCGCTATCGTGCCCAATCTGAACAAATCGCGCATATGCCCCGAGCCGAGCAAAGCGATCGCATCAGCGTCTACGCTCGATTGCGCAAGCGCCTGACATAAAAAGCTGCCGTAGCTCTGTCCTGCAAGAAACACCGGCAAATTGTATTTTTGCTTTAGCCAGGAGCAAAAAAACATCTCGTCGCGCAAGGTCTTTTGAAAAACGTCGCCCTTGTGTCTGCCGCGGTTTTCGTCCGTTTCGGTGCGTCCGTGACCGCGATGGTCGTCCGCAAACACTATATACCCGCGAGAATTGAGATAACGCGCGAACCCGTCGTACCTGCCCGCATATTCCGACATCCCGTGCAAAAGTTGAACGACGCCGCAAGGAATGCGGACATCGTCCCAAAGCGTCACAAAAATCTCGGCGCCGTCAAAGCTATTCAATTTGAACTGTTGCATAGGATTTTACCTCTTGAATTTTTATTATAACTCACACTGCCGCGCTTTACAACTATACGAGCGCAATTTATCTCTTATATTTTACGAAACCGTAAAAACGTCCTCGCGTCACTCTTCGGGACAATTATCGCGGACGGAGGTTGCAACGCGCAAAAAAACGTGTTATCATCGTTGACATGAAAGTTGCAATCGTATTGAACTGCGGCGCGACCGTAGCGCGCAAAATAAAAGCCGACAAAGTCGTATGCTGCGACGGAGGCTACAAATACTGTCCCGTGGAGCCCGATATAATTTTGGGCGATTTCGATTCGCTGGAGCTAACCGAGGACTGCGAAGCGGAGATAGTCCGACACGATCCGCACAAAAATGCGAGCGACGGCGAGCTTGCCGTATATTATGCCAAGGAAGCGCTATGCGCGGACGAAATAGTGTTTTACGGAGTGCTCGGCGGAAGATACGACCACACGCTTTGTAATTTCGCGACTATGAAGCTCGCAAAAAACCTCGGCATGTCCGTCAAAGCGGAGGAAGACGGGCTGGACATATATTTTGCGCAGGGCTGCCTGGAGCTGCCGACGCAAAAGGGCGAAATGGTGTCCATACTGCCGTACGGCGGCAACGCGATAGTAAATTGCTCCGACAACCTCGAATATCCGCTCGACGACCTTTTGCTCACCGCATCCGACTCGCGCGGGCTGTCCAACGTCTCACTCGGCGGCAAGGTGAAAATAGACGTAAAATACGGCGGCGCGCTTGTTTTCAGATATTTCGGCAAAGTTTTATGATTTTTTTGAAATCGACCAATAAAACGCAAAAGCAAAATGTATATATAGTGTCAAACGTAAATAATCACCTTTATAAATCTCCTTTTACAAAGACAGCCGCGCAATGCGGCTGTCTTTGTTTATCCTGATTTACATTTAAATAGTTTGTTATTTTAGCTTGCAAACCAAACGGTTTATATATTTTTGTTTTCCTCCGAAACGGCGTCCGTATCGACGCTCTTGCGCCCGACCTCGTCCGGATATGCGAAATCGTCCTCTTCCTCCTCTTCCTCTACGGCGGTCTCAACGATTGCCGCGCGGCTTACGTCGCCGGATCTATCCATTTGAGTCAGAAACGCCTTTGACATAAACAGCATCGCGCCCGCGCCCAACGCTATCGCCATATCCGCAAACGCAAAGCTGTTGTACGCCATGCTGTATAACGCGACGGACGAATACTTTTCGAGGTCCGCCCACGTGTGAAACGCGAATACGCCCGAGCAGACGTGGCAAATGTAGCGACCTGCGACCGCGACGATACCGCCCAGAATAAAGCCCAGGATCCTCTTGTTTTTAAACACGTTTTTCTCAACGAAGACGCCGCTCACGCCGATCATACCGAATGCGAGCGGATAATCGAGCAAAAATTGCATGGGATGTATGATATAAGGATCCTGCACTGCTTGCAGCGCGCCGTAAATCAGACACGCGATAACGCCGCGGCGGGTGCCGAACATACAGCAATATATCATGAGCGGCAGCAGACTCGCGAACGTCAGCGAGCCGCCCTGCGGCATTTCAAAGAATTTGATATAGGACAGCGCGAAGGACAGCGCGATCGCAACCGCGCCGTACACGATGGCGCGCGTATCGCTTATCTTGCGCTTATCGCCCAAAAAATAAATTAAGACAATGAGCGCGATGAATACTATCGCGGTGACGATCAAGCCGACCAGATCCGCCTGATACTTCGACTGTACGCTTTCATAATACTTTGACATGCACACCATTATGGCGATAAATCCGCCAAGCAGCAAAACGCCCGTCGACAAGCCCGCGATCTTGACCGCCTTCTTGCCGAAAAGCGAGCATATCAATATCGCGACCATGCCCGCGACCGCTATGGAGATTTCAACGATGATGGGGATAAAAGTCAAATTATCCATCGCCTTGCCGTCCGCCTTGTTGCCCTGCGCCGTGAGATAGGTCATAAGCGTGAGCGCGCAAACGGCAAAGCCAGTTGCGATACCTATGGCGTACTTTTTGAAGTCGCCGAATTTTTCTCTCTTGAAAAACCACACCAAAAGACCGGTGACAATACACCCTGCTATCAGCGCGACGGCAAGATAGAGCAGCACAAAGCCGCATTGCTTGAAAAGCTTGTCGAAATCCATAAAAAAACCTCCTGTGCATAGGAGGGTCAAAAAGCGGATAATTGCAATATAACGCAGGACTTGTCCTTTGTCACAGCTTCCTTACGCGAGGATTATCTCACAAGTTGAAGGGTATGATCTCAGCCTCTCGGCACCCCTAGCATGCATATAATAACCCGATTGTCGGAATTTGTCAACGCTATACGCCTCAAAATCGAACGTATTTGGCAAAAGCACAGACTTATCCGCATCTCGCCGCGCGCTTTTGCGGTCAACTTCTTGACATAGCGCAGAATTTATGTATATCATTTATCATTATATACATAGGAGAGATATATGAAAAAGCCTAAATTCAAACTTTTGAAAGAATTTAAAACTTTTATCAGCAAGGGCAGCGTGCTCGACCTCGCCGTGGGTATGATCATCGGCTCCGCCTTTACCGCGATCGTGACGGCGCTCGTCAACGGAATACTCAAGCCGCTTATAAATTGGATCCCGCTCGGCAAAGCGGGTCTGCAAACGGTATTGAGACCCGCCGTGATCGATCCCGCCACCAACAACGTGCTCGTCGAAGCGCTTGTGCTGGATTGGGGCGCGGTGATATCCGCAGTTATAACATTTCTTCTCACCGCCCTCGTGCTGTTTGCAATCATAAAAGCCATAAATACCGCAAGAGACTTCACAAAGAAGGGCGCGAAGCAAATTGAAAAGCAGCTCAAAAAAGGTCAGATCTCCAAAGAGGAGGCCGCCGCCGCTCAAGCCGCTCTCGAAGCGCAGGCGGCAGAGCAAAAGCCCGCCGAAGCAAAGGTCGACCCCACGCTCGAGCTTCTGCGCGAAATAAGAGATTTGCTCAAGTCGCAACAGACCGAGGAAGCCGCCTCAAAGGTTGCCGAGGCGCTGTCCGATGCGGAATAAAGCTAAATTATGACGTATTTTGACATTAAAAGCACCCATACGGGTGCTTTTAAAATCCTCCTGTTTGCGAATGATCTGCGCAATCAAACTATATATTGACAATGACTTTGCGTTATGCTAATCTAACAATATAAGCGCATGATAAATCCGGCACAAAAAGTGTCATATCATGCGCATAGAGAGGGATATGGTTACAACTTTATGTATGATGGAAGCAAGCAGTATGGCGGGATGCGTCATACTGCTTATACTTGGTATCGCGCTTGTAGTCAAAGGCGGAGATTGGTTTGTCGACGCCGCAAGCTGGATAGCGGAGGTATCCGGCATACCGACGTTCATAATAGGCGCGACTATCGTCAGCCTTGCCACCACTCTGCCTGAAATACTTGTGTCCTCCATTGCGGCGGGACAGGGCAGCGCGGGCATGGCGATAGGCAACGCGGTAGGCTCGGTCAACTGCAATATCGCACTGATAATGGCGATTTCCCTGCTGTTTATCCCCGCCAAATT
>CANDBZ010000052.1 GCA_947383095.1 uncultured Clostridia bacterium
GTTTGTCGCAAGCGAGCCGAAAGTCGTCAAATATATGGACGTCCCGTTTCAGCACGTCGACGATGCGGTTTTAAAGCGCATGAACAGACGTACCGATGAAAAGCTTACAAAAGAGCTTGTTGCCAAGATTAAGAAAGCGGGCATCGCGTTGCGCACTACGTTTATCTGCGGATTTCCGGGAGAAAGCGAGGAGGCGTTTGCAAAGCTCCGCGATTTTGTAAAGTCTGCGGACATAGATTACGCGGGGTTCTTCGCCTATTCGAGGGAGGAGGGCACGCCTGCGGACAGACTTGACGGACATCTTCCCGACGAAGTCAGGCAGGCGAGATCGGACGAGCTTACCGCGTTGCAGCAGGAGCTTATGCGCAAGAGAAATATCGGGCTTATCGGCAGACGCGAGACCGTCATTTACGACGGTATCGACTATGATAGACAGACGTTTGTGGGAAGATGCTCCGCGCAGGCGCCGGATATCGACAACGTCGTCTATTTTACAAGCGACGGCGAGGTAAATATCGGCGAGTTTTACGAGGTTGAAATCACGTCGACGGATGGCGTCGATCTGATCGGGAGAGTAATAAAATGAAAATTACGTTGGCAACTAAAATCACAATCGCGCGCATCGTACTCATTGTGCCTACGGTAATTATCTTTATCGTCGGCGAGCTTTTGCCGCACGGCTCCAAGGAGTATCTGGCTACGCTTATCGTGGCGGCGATACTGTTCGGGCTGTGCTGCTCGACGGATTTCGTGGACGGACACGTAGCGAGGAGGACGGGGACGGTCTCCGACCTCGGCAAATTTCTCGACCCGCTTGCGGACAAGGTCGTGATAGTGATAATGCTGTTTTTGATAGTGCTGTTTCAGGACGGCCTTACTCTCGGCGGAGTGTATATGTACAATGCGCTTGTTATAGCGTTGCTCGGCGGGCTCATACTGTCGCGCGAATTGCTTATAGGCGTTTTCCGTTCTATCGCGGCGCGCAAAAACATAGTGCTGGCGGCGGATTTCTTCGGCAAGGTGAAAACGGTGTTTCTGGACGTTGCGGTCAACGCGCTCATGCTTGCCGGGCTGCATCCCGCGATAGGCTGGATAGGCACTGTACTGCTTTATATCGGCGCGGCGCTGGCGCTGTTCAGCGGCGCGCACTATATATACAAAAACAAACAGGTGCTCGAGCAGAGCGACGAAAAGGACGAGCCGCAGGATAATAACGTCGGGGCTTCCGCTGAAGCTGCGGAAAAGTAAATGTTTGTTTGAGAGGCGCTTATGATAAACGAAATCGTGAGAATATGCGGCCTTGATAAGTCGCAGATAGAGCAGAGGCTAAACGCGTTTAAGGGCTGCGGCGCAAAGATAACCGTAGAGGAGGATTGCCTTGACGCGAGCATAACCATGAGCGCGGATCTGACGCCTCTGGAGTTCGAGAATATCAGATTCGGCATTTACAACGCGTTTAAAAACGACCTGTATTCGTCGGACAACGCCAATTTGCAGGAAACCGCCGCGCGGCTTTTAAAGCTCGGCAACAATACGCTTGCCGTCGCGGAGAGCCTGACGGGCGGAGAGGTATGCTCCCGTCTTGCGGAAATTCCGGGGATAAGCGCAAATCTGTACGAGGGAATAGTTTGCTACGACAAGCGCTCGAAGACGGATAGATTGGGCGTGAAGAGGCAGACGCTGGACCGCTTCGGCGCGGTCAGCCGCGAGACGGCGTATGAAATGGTCGAGGGCTTGCTCGGCGCGCCCGTCGACGTGGCCGTCGCAACGACGGGACTTGCGGGACCGTCGGGCGACGAGGGAAAACCCGTGGGGCTCGTCTATATCGCGGTCGGCGGCGACTACGTCATGGCTTTTGAAAAGCATTTTACGGGCAGCCGCAATCAGATAAGGCAAAAGGCAACTAATATGGCGCTGTTTTATCTGATACGGTATTTAAAAGGCGATCTGTATACGCTTTGACGCAACAAAAGCAATCGCGTACCGAAAACGGTACATGATTGCGGTTATAATAAACATGAAAAATCAGGGACGCGCCGCGTGCGGACGCGTTGTAAAGGAGAATACTATGGCGGAAAAAAACACCAAACCAAAGACCAAGGCGGAAAGCTTGCAGGACGCTCTCGACCAGATCGAAAAGCAATTCGGCAAAGGCTCGATCATGCTTTTGGGCGACGATACCGCGCAAAAAGTGGAGGCTATCTCCACAGGATGTCTCACGCTTGATATCGCGCTCGGCATAGGCGGCATTCCCAAGGGCAGGATAATCGAGATATACGGACCGGAGTCGTCCGGTAAAACTACCGTGGCGTTGCACTGCGTTGCGGAGGTCCAAAAGCAGGGCGGCACCGCCGCGTTTATCGACGCCGAACACGCGCTCGACCCTGTCTATGCGTCCAATCTCGGAGTAAAGATAGAAAATCTTTATATAGCTCAACCCGACAACGGCGAACAGGCTCTCGATATCGTTGAGACGCTTGTCAGGAGCAGCGCGGTCGATATCATTGTTGTCGACTCTGTCGCGGCGCTCACGCCGCAGGCGGAAATAGACGGCGACATGGGCGACAGCCACGTAGGTTTGCAGGCGAGACTTATGTCGCAGGCGTTGCGCAAGCTCACCGCAGTTGCGTCGAAGAGCAAATGCACGATCATCTTCATCAACCAGCTTCGCGAGAAGGTCGGTGTGATGTACGGCAGCGCGGAGACGACTACGGGCGGCAAGGCGCTCAAGTTTTATGCGTCTGTGCGTATCGATGTCAGGAAAAAGGAAACGCTTAAGGACGGCGGAGATTTCATCGGCAACCACGTCAATGCAAAAGTGGTCAAAAACAAGGTCGCTCCTCCTTTTAAAACGGCGGAATTCGATATTATGTACGGCAAGGGCGTGTCCAATACGGCTTGCGTACTCGACGCGGCGGTAGACGGCGGCTTTGTGCAGAAGGGCGGAAGCTGGTTTAGCTACAACGACGAAAAAATTGGACAGGGCAAGGAAAAAGCCGTCGCTTATCTTAACGCAAATCCCGAGGTTCTTGCCGAGCTTGACGCGAAGGTGCGCGAAAAATACGGGCTCAATAAATAACGCAAAAGCGCAAAAGCGCGCTTAAACGTCCGATTTATGCATATAAACGTCCAAATCGATATGATTTTTACGGCTGTCGCAAAAAAATTGCGACAGCCGTATTTTTCAATTATTTATCCGCTTTATTTGTCGTTGGTGTTGACTTAATGTATAAAAAGGTATATACTATTTGGGACAAAGCTATATATAGAAAACAAAAATATAATATAGATATAGATTGTTTTGTATTTATCGTCGCTTTTTTGCGGCGGATTTATAAAGGCGCGCTTGCGCAATTCTGCTATATTCGCGTTTTCTCGATGTGGTTTTGATTATATATACGGAGGTCTCAATATGACCAGTTTCAGTTTATTGCTGTCCGAAGTAGGCGCAGGCGGTATCGCAGGTATTGCTATCGCAACCGCCGTTATCGGAGCGGCGTTGGGCTTTTTTGCTTATAGAATGTATTCGTTGAACAAAATAGGCAATGCCAAGCGCGAGGCGGCAAGGCTTATCGAAGAAGCAAATTCAGAGGCAAAAACAATTCGCAAAGACGGCCTTTTAGAGGCGCAGACCCAGATGAACAAAATGCGCGACAAGATGCGCGACGATTTCGACAAAGAAACGCGCGAGCGCAAGCAGGAGTGGCAACGCACGGAAAACCGTTTGTCGCAAAAGGAATCCGTTCTCGATAAAAAAGAGGATTCTTTAGAGAAAAAGAGCGCCGCTCTGGACAGAAAAATCGAGGAAAACGAAAGGGCGCAAAGGCAGATCGAGGAGACGAAAGAAAGGCTTAAGGGCATTGAAGAGGAGCTTGGCAATTCAAAAGCGGAGATGCAAAAGGAGCTTGAAAGAGTTTCCGGAATGACGAGAGAGGAGGCGGCTCTCGAGCTCAAGAACGCGCTTATCGAAGACGTCAAAAAGAGCGCCGCACAGGAGGCGAAGGCCGCAGTTGCGGAAATCAAGGAGAACGCCGCCAAAGAGGCAAAAAACATCGTGTCTCAAGCGATACAGCGTTGCGCTGCGGACCACGCTACGGAGAATACCGTGTCCGTTGTCGCTCTGCCCAACGACGAGATGAAGGGCAGGATAATCGGGCGCATGGGCAGGAATATCCGCGCGCTCGAGAGCGCTACTGGCGTAGACCTCATCATCGACGATGCGCCGGACGTTATCACGCTCTCAAGCTTCGACCCCGTAAGACGCGAGGTGGCGAGGCTCACGCTTGAAAAGCTTATCACGGACGGGCGCATACATCCTGCCCGTATAGAAGAAACCGTCGACAAGGTGCGCCGCGAGGTGGAGGCGGGCATTAAGGAAGCCGGCGAAGAAGCCGCGTTCGAGGTGGGCGTGCACGGCTTGCATCCCGAGATCGTGAAAACTCTCGGCAGATTGAAATACCGCACAAGCTATGGACAAAACGTACTCAAACATTCGATAGAAGTGGCTTCCTTGGCGTCGGTCATGGCGGCGGAGCTCGGCATCGACCCCAAGATCGCCAAGCGCGCGGGACTTTTGCACGATATAGGCAAGGCGGTCGACCACGAGCTCGAGGGGACTCACATTCAGCTCGGCGTTGAAATAGCAAAAAGATATCGCGAAAACGGCGAGGTCATTCACGCCATTGCCGCGCACCATAACGATATAGAGCCTACGACGATAGACGCGGTGCTCGTGCAGGCTGCGGACGCGATCTCGAGCGCGAGACCGGGCGCCCGTCGCGAATCGCTTGAAAACTACGTCAAGCGCATAGAAAAGCTGGAGGAAATAGCAAAATCCTTTGCGGGCGTTGATCAGACGTTTGCGGTGCAGGCGGGCAGAGAGATACGCGTGCTTGTCAAGCCGGAGCGCGTCAACGACGCAAATACGGTGTTCCTCGCAAAGGAAATTGCGGAAAAGCTTGAAAACGAGCTTGAGTATCCGGGACAAATCAAGGTCAACGTGATACGCGAAGTGCGCAGTGTGGAATACGCAAAATAATCGCTTGAGAGGTCTATATGGATTGCAATATTGTCAAAAATCAAGACCAACTGCGCGCCATGAAGCGCGCGGCGGAGATAATAGACGACGCATACGACGCTGTGCTTGCGCGCATTAAGGAAGGCGATACGGAAAGGGAAGTCGCGGATTTTATAGAACGATTTGCGCTTTCTCAAGGCGCGAGCGGGCTTTCTTTCGACACGATCGTGGCGTTCGGAGCGGGCGGAGCGGAGCCGCATCACGTGCCGACCGACTGCAAACTCGAAAATGGCATGCTTGTCACGATAGATATGGGCGCGGTTTACGATGGCTATTGCTCGGACTTCACCCGCACGTTTGCCTTCGGCGAGATAAGCGATAAGCAGCGCGAGGTTTACGACGTTGTATATAGGTCGCAAAAGCTCGGCGTTGAAGCCGCCAAGGTCGGCGCGGGCTGCGCGGACGTGGACAAGGTCTGCCGCGACTATATCGCGCAGCGCGGCTACGGTCAGTATTTCATTCATACGACGGGTCACGGCGTGGGAAGCGTCGTGCACGAGCCTCCGCGCGTGGGCATGGGCAGCGAAGAGACGCTTGAGCAAAACATGGTCGTCACCATCGAGCCCGGCGTTTATATCGCGGGAGAGATGGGCGTGCGCATAGAGGATATGGTTTTCGTAGGGCACGACGGCGTTGTGAGCCGCCACGGCACGGAGCTTATCGTCATAAACAAATGAACGCTTGCATTATCCGTCGCGGAGTGCTAAAATATATGCGTATGCGACGGGTTTGCAAAAATAAGAGAATAAATTAGGAGAATATAATTATGGCACAAATTACTGCAGGCGATTTGAGAAAGGGCATCACTTTCCTTTATGACAACAAGATAATGACTATCGTCGATTTCTTGCACGTCAAGCCGGGCAAGGGCGCGGCGTTTGTCCGCACAAAGATGAAAAACGTCGTCACGGGCGCGGTGCTCGAGCAAACCTTCAACCCCACCGAAAAGTTTGAGCTTGCTCATATCGAGACCAAGACGATGGAATATCTGTACAACGACGGAGAGTTTTATTATTTCATGGACGCGGAGACTTACGAGCAGATCCCGCTCAACAAAAATCAAGTCGAAGACGCGCTCAATTTCGTCAAAGAGAATATGAACGTCACGGTCAAGTTTTTCCAGGGCGAGGCGTTTTCCGTCGAGCCGCCGAACTTCGTCGAGCTTTTGATAACTCTGTGCGAGCCCGCGGTGGCAGGCAACACCGCCACCAACTCCACAAAGCCCGCGACCGTAGAGACGGGATACGAGCTGCAGGTGCCTATGTTCGTCAACGAGGGCGATACTATAAGGATCGACACTCGCACGGGCGAATACATGTCGCGCGTGTAATTTATCTTATCGAAGTATCGAGCTCCGCCGTCCGTTTGGACGGCGGATTTTTTTTGCGTTTTATAAACGCGCAGTCATTACTATTTGAAAAATTTGTCTGTTTTTGAAGCATTGCGATATCGCTAAAAACCTATTCATATAGTCTAATATGTTTGACGGATTGATAAACGGAGGGCTCGCGAGAGTTATCGCGGACAGCGTAAAGCAAGAAAATCTTATGGAGATACGTTTGCGCGTAGGCAGGCGTTTGCTTTTGCTGACCTCGTCCGCGCACAGTCCGCGCGTATATCCCCGCCTTGCGGGCGGCGATTATATCGTGACGAAAGAGGATATCGACGGCATAATCGCCCGCGCGACGGACATGTCGCCTTATTCCGTCAGCGACGAGATCATAAAGGGATATATACCTTGCAAAAAACTGCGCATAGGCGCGGGAGGCGAAGGCGTATCGGAGGGCGGCAAGCTTTTGAACGTCAAAAACATCTCATACCTTGTCATTCGAGTGCCTCATCAGATCTTTACGGCGGCGGACGGGATAATAAACGAGGTGGTTACGGCTCCGACGGACGGCGGCGTTGAAAGACATATAAAAAGCACGCTTGTCATATCGCCTCCCGCAGGCGGCAAGACCACGGTCCTGCGGGAGCTTGCAAGGTTGATTTCCGCGCGCAAGAACGTCGTAGTTATCGACGAGAGATACGAGCTCGCTGCGGTGTCGGAGGGGTTGCCAACTCTCGACATCGGCGACGCGGACGTGGTGAGCGGCACCCCTAAAACAACGGCGTATGAAAACTGCATAAGGGCGATGGACCCCGACGTCATCGTTACCGACGAAATTTTTCGCCCCGCGGAGATAGACGCGGTTTGCGACGTGCTGCGAAGCGGCGTGAGCGTCATCGCGTCCGTTCACGGCGACGGAGTGGAGAGGCTTGCGGCTTCACCCGCGTATTCAAAGCTGCTCGACAAATTCGAGTTGGCGGTCGTTCTAGGCAAAAATCCGGTTGGACAGATAAAGGAAATCGTCAATTTATGAGCGGCATTTTGAGGTTGATCGCGGGCGGCTTGCTGGCGCTTATCTGTTGCTGGGTCGGCGTGACCATAAAAAAACGCTATAAAAACAGATTGCGGTTCTATACCTCCGCGTGCGAATACGGACAGATGATGGCAAGCGAGCTGTCTTTCAAAAAGACCCCTATCCCGCAGATAGCTCAAAAATTTACGCAGAGCAGAAACGGAGAATTCGAGCGTGTACTTAACGAGTGCATGTCCGAGGCGAGGGAGGGAAAAGGCGCGGATCACGCGCTCGAGAAAATAAACGTCGCGCATTTGAAGAGAGAGGAAAAGGCGGAGCTGTTCGACTTTTTGTGCGGACGCGGCAAGAGCGCGCTTGGCGACCAGCTCGCCACCGTCGCGCATTATAACGAAATATTTGAGAAAAGACGCAAAAAATGCGAGGAGGACAGCAAAAAGCTTGGGAATATGTACTTCAAGCTGTGCGTGCTGTTGGGGCTTGCGATAATGTTGATTTTGGCATGAGGTAGAAATGAGCATCGATATAATTTTGAAGATTGCGGGAATAGGCTTGCTCACTGCGATAGTATGCGTGATTTTGAAGAAGAGCGACCGCGACGAAATAGCGACCTTCGCAACGCTGGCGGGGCTCATCATCGTTGCGGTGCTGGTGATAGACATGCTTGGAGGTCTCTTCGACACGCTCAAATCGCTGTTGTCGCTGTATTGACGGGTGAAATATGATATTCAAGCTTGTCGGCATTGCGATAATAGGTGTCATAGTAGTCTGTCTGCTCAAAACCTCGAAGCCGGAATTCGCCGTATTCGCGACGATCGCAACGGGAGTAGTGATGGTGGTCACCATGCTTTCGTCCCTGCAGAGCGTGATACTCGCGTTTGACGATATCGTGCAAAAGAGCGGGATAGACGACGGGATATTCACCGCGGTGCTTAAAATAATAGG